>DUPU01000220.1 GCA_012838175.1 Clostridia bacterium | reverse complement strand
ATTCCGGAAGATAAAATTTTTTGTAGGTGGTTACCTGGGCGTGAGGGTTGATGTCCAATATCCTTTCCTTCATTACTTCCACCTTAGGGCGGCCTAAGGTTTTCCAGGTAGCATGGATCTGACGGTTAAAATTGGTGAGGCAGACACAATCATGATCCACCAGGACCAATTTGCCCACACCTGCCCGCACCAAACCTTCCACCACAAAGGTACCCACCCCGCCAATACCGAAAACCGCCACCTTGCTCCGGCGCAATTTATTCAGGGCTTCCCGCCCGATTAACAAAGCTGTTCGGGAAAATTCATCCAATATTTATCTCTCCTAACTTTTTCGTTAATTTTGCCTGACACCGGTTTAACCCTCTCTGGAGTCAACAACCCTATTTCTCAAATATATCTTGTATATCCTGTAAGACCCATTATAATCCAAGACATTACCATTTTCCAGCAAGTCCTCTTTTGCCATATAAAAACCGGCCTAAGCAAAGCCGGCCGGTGTTTAAATCTCTCTCATTAATTTTCCCTGAAAGATGGAAAGAATTCAGCTGCCAAATTCAATGATATTCCAGGTTTATCTATGAAGGATAGGTGAAAGCCTTTTATAGATGACAGCTACAATCAGAGAAATGATAATTGCTTTAATAAAATTAAAGGGTGCAATGCCAAAGGCAATCAAGGTTTTGATATCCACAATCATGCTGTTCATTTCCCCGCTTATGGCCACAACGGCGTCCGTGGGGAAACCTAAAACTTTGGCATACAAGGGCAAAAGCACCAAGTAATTAAAAATGGAGGAAAAAACAGTCATAGAAACTATTCCCACCGCCAGGGCAATATATGCCCCTTTTTTGGTTTTATTCCATTTGTAGACCAAGCCTACCGGCACCACCAGAAAAGCCCCCACGATAAAATTGGCCAGTTCCCCGATTCCTGCCGAAGTAGTTTTTAAGAGGTGGAGGAGATTTTTGATTAACTCCACCATCACTGCCCCCAAAGGACCCATGGAAAAAGCAATCAATAGAGCCGGAATCTCACTGAAATCCAGTTTGAGAAAAGGGGGCATAAAAGGCAAGGGAAACTCAATTAGCATAATGAGAAAAGATAAAGCAGCCATAATAGAGATTTTCACTGTGTCCTTGATTTCAAACTTCATCATAAAAAACCTCCTGAAATAATAAATTTCCCGGATATAACCTCCGGGAAACTATGAGCACAAAAAGCAACAGCTTTAAATGCATAAAAAATAAACCTTCTTCCATCCAGACTTTACTGTCGGCCCCGGAATCACACCGGGTCTGCTTGCGCTCGCGGGCTATCGGATATCCGAATTACCGCCGGTCGGGAATTGCACCCTGCCCTGAAGATTATATCCTTATATGAACTTAATACCATTATAGCAGACCGTCATTATTACAGCAAGGTGTTTTTATGCAAGTTTATGCAAGTTGTTGTTTAAATATGTTCTATACAAACTTCATCAACTCAATTTCGTAATAAAGGGAAACATTTCTTTGATGAAGTTATAAATTATTCTATTCAGCAACGGTCTTTTAAAACCCAAGGACATGTATATGCTGATAGCCAGAGCGGTCAGCCAAAAAAAGGCAAAAATCCCCCCTCCCCGCCAATCCTTTCTTTTGATATAGCGGGGCATTTCCCTGAGGGCGGAATAAATTAACATTCCATAAAACAGTATCATTTATTCTTCACCTTCCCCGGCAGTCCTCTGACCCATGCCCCCACTAAAACCAGGAAGGGCAGCCCTGCGGAAAAGGGCAGGGCATAAATAGAGTATACTTGTGTGGTAAATTCAAAGTTTCCCACCACATGTTCAAAATTATTTAAAGAAACCAGAGCCATCAGAGCACCCAGAGGCAGCAGCAAGGGACGATAGTCTTGGCACTTACAAAGCTGGGCCCATCCCAGACCGGCGGCATACAATAACACCGTAACCTTAAGAAAACCTATCATGATATAGTTCATTGCCGCCAGGATTTCAAACCTGTTTAACAATTCGGCAATATTGATTATGCGCACCGCATAATAAGAGGGATAGACATAATTAACGGCGGTGTCTCCCAAAACCAGGATAAGGCGCATGATTGACCAAATGACCACCAATCCTCCAAAAAATAAGCCTAAATACACGGCAACTCTTACTTTATTCTGCTGATTCAAGAAAGGTAGAATCATTAAAAAAACCACGGTTTCCAAATAGGGAAAGGAAGCTGCCGTTAAACCGGCCCAGGCCAGTTTGGGAAAAGGAGTAACCAGAAAGGGCTTAAAATTGGCAAAATCATAGCTTTGGACCTGGAAGAGGGTTATTAACCCAAAATAAAGCAGGGTAAAAACTACCAATACCTGGCCGGTCCGCACAATTACCTCCAGCCCCTTATAGGCAGCGTAAATACAGGGCAGGATGCCCAGAAATACCACTACCTCCGCCGGTGTTAAAGGAATGATCATCAGCCTGACAAAATCCAAATGATCGATTAAGACGATAGAACCTAAATGGAATATGTACCAAAGAAAAAGTAGTGAGATAAATTTTCCTGCATAAGGGCCGAATACCCTCTCGTTTATTTCGATGAAGGTTTGACCGGGAAAACGAGCCAAAAGCAGGGTATTAACCCAAACTACAATTAGTGCTAAACCTAAACCTATGGTTTGTGCCACCCAGGCATCCTGCCCTACTCCGACCCCAGGGGAAAGAATCGCTGTAGAACCATAAATATAGCCAATCATAATCAGGACAGTTCCTTTTAATCCTATCCTGCCTTTTTCCAGCTTCATGAATAACCTCCCTTTTTCCCCTTATTTTTCCCTTTATTCTGATATTGCCGGTTTGGAAACCTCCCCTACTCTCCAGATGCTGACTCCTACCGTCACATGGGCCCGAATTTCCGGAAAAATTTCATCCCACTTATGCTCCATATCCTCCCAGACCTGGGGATGGTTTTGATATAGGATCCGACCGATATTTATAAAGTCCGCATTTAAAGACCGGGCTTTCTGAAAAGCTGACTGGATTTCCTTTTTGATGGCAAGGGCAACCTGTTTTTTTACCAGATCCATACCGGGGGTGGATGTCAGGTTAAATTTACCGCTCATGTCTTCAATCTCCCCCTCTACATAGACATAAACATTGACCCGGGGTATTCCCTCCGGCGTAAGGTTAACTTTAATACTGCCCCGGTTTAAAAAGATACGGGTACTAACCAGCCCTTGCTGATTGGGAAGTTCAGACACCACCACAGCATTTCTGATTTCTCCTTTCATCCACTTCAAACCCCGGGATTCACCAGGGTTAACCTCCCCTACCATTTTATCCCTCTTCATTACGGCAGCACTGCCGTCCAGAAATAACTTACCTTTATCCCCCTGTACCCGAACAATGGGAATGAGATAAGCTCCTCTTTTTTGAGTCATGGCAGCATTTACTTCCTCCAGATTAATCGCCGGCACCCAGGACTGTCTCCCAAAATCCACCAGCAATTTTAATGCCCGGGCGCTGGTATCTTCCATTTCCGCTTTCGGGCGGAGAATATCCCCTGCTTTTTCTGACCCGATTAAAACCCATTGGGTGGGCCGGGGTTGAGGACTGCGCAGAAAGAAATCCACTCCGGGATAGATTCCTTCTTCCGCCAGTTGCCGGCCCAGGACAATCACTTCGTTATGGGAGAAAAAGGGAATTCTTTCAATTTGGTTGCGTACATTTTCCACGGCATCAAAAATTGTCCTCCCCGTACTTTGGGCGACAACAAATGTCTCAGTGCCACCCCCTCCCGATCCCTGATTACCGCCGCCCTCTCCCCCCTTTAGCCCGGTAGGATTGATAATCTGAAAGCTCAGATTGAATTTATCCCCTTCTTTGTCCACTCCGATCCCCGAAATAATAGCCAGCTCGTCCAGTTCTCTACTGTCCCAGCACCCGGTACCGAAAACCAGGTTTAGCAGAAAGTAACCAAAAATTAGAATTAATCTGTTTCTGTTCACTTTAACATCATCCTAATATGGTATTAATTTTTCTGATTTTTTTTATCATTCTCCGGTCCCGGCATCAAATCAAATTCTTGACGCACCGGGTCACTTATGTCCAGGGATTCAGGACGGGTAACCATGGCCCATGCAGGCGCTCTTACCAAAACATCCTTTAAATCCTTGGGCATGAGTGGAGAAATGGGGGACAGATAGGGAATACCAAAAGAACGCAAGGAAACCAAATGGGTGAACGTTATGATCAAAAAGATTAAGATACCGTATAAGCCAAACAAACCGGCCAAAATGGTAATAACTACCCGCAGCAAAGCACCTACATCGAATTGTTTCGGCACCGCAAAAGATGAAATTGCGGTAAAGGCAACCACAATTACCACGGGTGCCCCAATAAAACCTGCCTGTACCGCCGCCTCCCCGATGACCAATGCTCCCACAATACTTACCGCTTGACCCACTGCTTTGGGGAGTCTAATCCCCGCCTCCCGCAGGATTTCAAATATCAATCCCATCACGAGGGCTTCCCCTACCGCCGGCAAAGGCGTCCCTTCCATAGCGGCAGCCATAGAAATAAGCAAGGGGGTAGGAAGCAATTCCTGGTGGAAAGTGGTTAAGGCAACAAACATTCCCGGGGACAGGACACTGCCGGCAAAAGCAATATAGCGGAACCACCGGGTTAGCGTTGTAAAATATGGTCGAAAAGTATAATCATCAGGACTTTGAAAACTTTCCACAAAGAGAAAGGGGACAGTATTCACCACCGGTGTCCCTTCCGTAAGAATGGCCACCCGTCCCTCCAAGATTCGTGCCGCCGCCACATCCGGCCTTTCCGTATAACCCACCGTCATAAATGGAGAAAAGGGGGCATCTTCAATATATTGTTCAATATAGCCGGCATTTAAAATGCCGTCGGTTTTTATCCTCTCTAACCGCCTTTTTACCTCCTGCACCAGCTTGGGATGGGCTACCCCGTTTAAATAAGCAATGGTCACTTCCGTGCGAGTTCTTTGACCAATCACTAAGGTTTCAAAGGTTAATCCCGGGTGGCCTATTTTTCGCCGAAGCAAAGCGGTATTGGTACGCAAAGTTTCCACAAAACCTTCCCGGGGGCCTTTGACGACAATCTCCGAATCCGGTTCACTGATGGACCTTCTTTCCCATCCGGGAATATAAGTTAAGATGGCTTTTTTGCTGCCGTCTATTAATATAGCCGTAGCTCCGGTAAAAACCCTTTCTATAGTTTTGGTTAAAGATGATTCCTCCCGGATACTCCCTACAGGCAGTAGTTTATTTTTCAGGCTGTCAAACAAATCCCTTCCCTTTTTATAGACCACATCATGCTCATTTAATTGGGTCAAAGGGTGCATAATATGCTGGTTCACCAGCGGATCCAAAACCAGCCCGTCAATAAAAATAACCGCGGCGGAAATATTGTGGGAAATATTGAATTCTCGCACGACGATATCCGGACTGTCACCCACCTGTTTTCGGAAAGCGGCTAAATCTTTTACAAGATTCCCGGTAAGGGGGTCCTCCCTTGGAGAAGACGGGGCCTCCGGTTTACTTATCAGGGATTGTAAAAATTTCAGCTTTTTAAATAATAAGCTGAACATGTTGTCCCCCCATAACTAAATATTTCCTCTAAGGGGTTAGGTTGCCCTTATAAGCATTTATTTATTCCCGGGCCTTTATTTTAAAAGCCTCATGGCATTCAATACGGCCAATAATGCTACCCCCACATCGGCAAAAACCGCTTCCCAGAGAGTAGCCAATCCCCCTGCTCCCAGCAGGAGCACAAGGACTTTTACCCCCACGGAAAAAACAATGTTCTGCCAGACGACCCTCCTGGTTTTCCCGGCAATGGCAATGGCTTCACCCAGCTTTTTCGGTTCATCCGTCATCAGGACGATGTCCGCCGCCTCAATGGCCGCATCTGAGCCTAAACCACCCATCGCTACACCCACATCCGCCCTTGCCAGCACGGGAGCATCATTCAGACCGTCGCCCACGAAAATCACGGCGCCTTTGCCCGTTTTTTCCTCTACTATTTTTTCCAGCTGCTCAACTTTTTGTCCCGGCAAAAGTTCCCCGTAGACTTCATCCAAGCCCAGCTCCTTTGCTACATGCCGGCCGACGGCCTGATTGTCCCCGGTGAGCATGATAAGCTTATTGATGCCGAATTTTCTCAATCTTTCCACTGCCTCCGGGGCATCACCCTTTATCTCGTCGGAAATGACCAGGTATCCGGCAAATTGCCCGTCTACTGCCACATATATCACCGTGCCGCCGTCCGCACCGGGCGGATAGGAAATACCTTCCTGCTCCATGAGCTTGGTATTGCCGGCTAAAATCACCTGACCCATGTATTTTGCCTTGACGCCCAAACCGGAGTTTTCCGTAAATCCCTCAATTTTTTCTTTTTCAATCCGGGTAGAGATTTTTTCCTCATAGGCTTTGATAATGGATTGGGCAATAGGATGGTTGGAATAAACCTCACCATAGGCGGCATAGGTCATAACTTCCTCTTCGGTAAAAGGAGCTTGGGGCCGGATTTGAGTCACTTTAAAAACGCCTTTGGTCAAGGTTCCCGTTTTATCAAAGACCACGGCATGGATGTTATTCAAAGCCTCCAAGTAGTTTCCCCCCTTGATTAAAATCCCTCTCTTGGAGGCAGAGCCGATTCCCCCGAAGAAACCCAGAGGAATGGAGATAACCAAAGCACAGGGACAGGAAATAACCAGAAAGACTAGGGCCCGGTAAAACCACTGGGAAAATTCCGCTCCCGGAATAAGCACAGAGGGAATCAGGGCGATGGCCGCCGCAGCAAATACAACTACCGGAGTATAGTAACGGGCAAACTTAGTTATAAAGTTTTCCGTGGGTGCTTTTTTGCTCCCGGCATTCTCTACCAGGTCCAAAATTTTGGCCACGGTGGACTCCCGGTAGGGTTTGGTTACTTGTAAAGTCAGCAGGCCGTCTTGATTGATAAAGCCGCTTAACACCTCATCCCCTGTTTTGGCCTTGCGGGGCACGGACTCGCCGGTCAAAGCGGAAGTATCCAGCATGGCTTCTCCTTCCAGGACCTTCCCGTCTAAGGGTACCCTTTCTCCCGGTTTTACGATAATCAAATCACCGGTGGCTACCTCTTCCGGGGAAACTTTTTTTGTTTCCTCCCCCGCCTTTAAGTGGGCATAATCCGGTCGGATATCCAGGAGAGCTTTGATGGATTTGCGGGACCGGTTTACAGCCCTATCCTGAAAATACTCCCCGATTTGGTAAAACAGCATCACCGCCACCCCTTCAGGATATTCCCTAATGGCAAAGGCCCCCAGGGTGGCCACGGCCATGAGAAAATTCTCATCAAATACCTGCCCCCGGAAAATATTTTTGCCGGCCCGCCCTAACACTTCACCTCCCACAATGAGGTAGCTGAGGACAAAAAGGGCAAATTTCAGAGAGACAGCTTCCCAAGGGAATAAAGCCAGGGCAAAAAGAACCGCCCCGACACATAGGCGTATCAATTCCTTTTTGCTCTTATCTTCTTTCCCGGTGTCTTCCTGATGCCCAACTCCCGGGTATTCTTCCTCCACTATATTGATTCCCGGTTCAATTTTATTGATAATCTCATCCAACTGATTGATGACACGGTCAAAATCCTTTGGCTGATTGACTTCAATCTTTAGTTTCCGGGACATAAAATCCAGGGACGCTGCCCTTACCCCGGGGAGGTTCTTGATTTCCCGCTCAATTTTTGCGGCACAATGGGCGCAATCCAATCCCATTAAAACCATTACTTTTTGGGGAGAACGGGTGATGTGCTTCTCCCTTACCACCACATCAGGTTCAACTTTTTTGACAATACTGCGGATTTTGTCAATAAGCTCCGGGACATTCTCTATATCTTCCCCTTCCAGAATCAGGGTCTTATTGACGATATTGACGGATACGGCGGTAATCCCGGCCAGGGCTAAGACCTGCTGTTCGATTTTCACTCCGCACTGAGCGCAGTTTAACCCCTCCAGAACCAGTTCCGTAGTTATTTTCCTCTTCATTATCCTTGTCTTCTCCTCTCATGACTCTAGTAGTGCAGTCGCTGCCGTCCTAATTTCCCAATTATTTTATTGTTTTTAATGAACCCTATTATTTATGATTAATATGGGCCAAACCGCAGTCAAAAATCTGCTGTACATGATTGTCATCCAGGGAATAATAAACCACTTTTCCCTCTTTTCTAAACTTGACCAGACGCGCCTGTTTCAAAATGCGCAGCTGGTGGGATATGGCGGACTGGTTCATTTTCAAAAGGGCCGCGATATCACAGACACACATTTCTGAGACAAACAAAGCGCAGATGATTTTAATCCTGGTACTGTCTCCGAATATCTTAAAAAGCTCCGCCAAGTCAATTAAGGTTTCCTCTCGGGGAATTTTTTTCCGGACCCGGCGTACCACATCCTCATGAATAATATTACAACTGCAGCTTTCTATATTTTCTCCCATGCCCCATCCCCCTTTATATATGAATATGTGTTCATATGTTAAATTGTAATCATCAATATTAAATGAGTCAAGCCTAAATTTGTGAGAATCCTTAAATTATGAAAAGCAGGGTTTTGCTCTCCCCTGCTTTTCTGGAATTGCTTTTGAAATTTCAGTAAAAATATGCAGTAAAAATAAGGTTTCAAGAAAAGATTTAGCTTCATTCTCTATCTATGCAAAGTTGAGATTTCGATTCAGAAAAACTTAGTATTAAAAAATATTTAAGTGTTTTTGCCCTTAGTCCAAACGTAAAGCCTTTCTTTTCTTTTTAATATGGGCTTCAATCCCGTCGGCCGCTTCCACCGGATCATCACCCAAGGCCACCTTTCCGCCGGTGAGCCCTTCCAGCTCTTCCGTCAAAAGTTTTACTACCTGAGGGGCTCCGGAAACAAAAGGTGTGGGGGAAAGATGGGTATAAGCCCCGTATGCCAAGGCAAAGACCCCGTCAATAGTAGCCTTTTGCTCCATCCACTCCGGTGCCGTCACCGCAATAGGCAAATCCGGCACATCCACATCCAAATGGTCCGCCAAAGCCGTCACCAACATGGAAATTCGCCCGGTGTCAGTGCAGGTGCCGAAGCTTAAGACAGGGGGAATCTTTAATGAATTGCATACCCCCCGGAGGCCGGGCCCGGCAAGTTTTATGGCATCTAAATTGCACAATCCCGCCACTTCCAGGGCGTGATTGCCGCAGCCGGCACTTACCACCAGAATATCCCTTTTAATCAGTTCTTTGGTCAGGTTAACCGTATTCCAATCCTGGGGGCCGTTACGCAAGGTGGAACAACTGGCCAAGGCCACCACTCCCTGAATTTTTCCGGAGGAAATTACATCCACCAGAGGGTCCAGTTTATTGCCCAGGGCGTTTAGCACCGCTTCTGTGGAAAACCCGGCCATGGCCTTTTCTTTATGCCGGGGTACCAGGGGAGTAATCTTACCCTGGCGCTTTTTAAAATTCTCAATGGCCAAGTCAATTAACTTGTCTGCCATGGCATCTACTTCTTCCGGATGATAAAGGATTTTGTGCTTCAGTCCCGGAAAGCCGATAATATTGCTTACACTGACCAGGGTAACCTGGTATTTTTCCGCATAATGGTCAATGGCCGGGGGAGAACAGTTCTCCTCCATGGCAATCACATCCACGGTTCCTGTAGCCAGCAAGGGTTCAATACTAATCCAATCCCCCATGAGGCCGACAAAAACCTCGTCCACGGGAAACCTTTGCAGCAGTTCCTGGCCGGTTTCAATAGAACCTACCACCCTCAGTCCTTTTGCCCCGGCGGCTTTGGCCTGATCCTGCACCTGAGGAGTTTTGGCCTTCTGTAATGTAGCCACACCGGCCCAGGGCTGGTGCCCGTTAAAAACAATATTGACATAATCCGGGTCCATAATCCCTAAATCCACATCCACTTCATGGGGGTAGGGTGTGCCAAACAAAATGTCCTGCACCATTTCGCAACCGATTTGAGCGGTATAGATTGTCGCCAATCCCAGGCGCAAGGCTTTTAAAGCCAAGGATACATAATCCCCGTCCACATTGGTGAGGCAGGAGGCAACACAATTCTGTTCCTCATGGACTACCCCGGAGGGATATATGCCCAGTTTCTTCCATACTTCCTTTCTTTTCTTGGGGGCAAAAACATCTACCATGACACTGGGGTCTTTGGGGTCCTTGGCCATTTCCTTTTCTAAAAAGTCAGCCAGGGCTATGGCCATTTGATTTTGATCTTGGTTGGTGTTTATCCCCACTTTTTCACACATCCATTTTAATTTGCCCCCGTCCTTAATCCCAAAGGGAGTCTTCCCTTCCCCGGTGGCTCTTAAGGTGCGGTATGCTTCGTAGGCGTGATGGCTGTAAGTGCCTGCCCCCATAATGTTCTGGAGCAGAAAAGCCCTGATGGCCATGGCGTCCGGACCGATACCGCACACACCTTTGTCCTGGCCCCCTTTCTCACTGATGCGGCAGGGCCCGTGGGAGCAAATGCGGCAGCTTAATCCCTGGATGCAAAACTTGCACCGGATTTTTTCCTGCAGGGCATAGCGGTCAAAGACATTGGACATCCCGTCCTCCCGAATCCTTTTTAACATTTCCTCCACCGAGTCATGATAACTGACCCGGCCTTCGGTTTTTTCTAAAATGGTTTCACCCAATATAATCCCTCCTGGACTATTATTCACCCGGCGGAAGCTAAACTATTTTCCGCGGGTTCTCAATGCTACTTGGCCTCTCCCCAACCGAAACGTCTCAAGGGAAGCTAAGTTTCTTAAAAAGATTCTTTATACGTAAAGTTTTCCAAGAACTTGGAGATTTATTCCCCGGAAAGTTTCTTTCTCTCCCTCTCCGGAATATTGATGAAATCCTGGTAAAATGAAGCATTTTTTGTTGAAAAATCATTCCCTATAGGATAATCTGTTTTATAAGTTCTTGTATTCGTTATTGAAATGTCCGGCATGATTAGATAAATCATTTAGGGCAAATAATAACTTGAGATGATGAAGGAGGATTAACATGACTGAGGCAATTGATTTATTGAAGGAAGAACATCAACTGGTAAAACGGGTTTTGCAGGTGCTTAGGAAAAAGTGTTGGCAGGTGGTTAAGGAGGGTGTTGTGAATTACCGGGATTTTGAAGATATCCTGGATTTTTTGAAAAACTATGTGGACCGGCAGCATCACGGCAAGGAAGAAGATATTCTCTTTGACCTGATGGGACGGGAATTGGGAGATGAGATTGGAAGCGGTCCCGTCACCGGAATGCTGATTGAACATGACCTGGGCCGGCAATACGTCAGCGGGCTGGAAAATTCTTTGAAACAGCATGAAAAAGGGGATGAAGAGGCTGTTTTAGATATCATTGCCAACTCAATTTCATATACCCATTTACTTCATAACCATATAGAGCGGGAAGATATGATTCTTTTTGAATTGGCCCGCCGCAGCCTGTCGGATCAAGCCAAAGAAGAATTGAACCGGCGTATGAGCCAGGCGATGAAAGAAAAAACTGCATCCGATAGCCAGGAAAAATACCGCCAAAAGGTGGAAAAATGGGAAGGGGCCTTGCCTTAATTTTGGGGGATATATTTTTCCCTCCGGCAAATACTAAAACCGGAGGTGTTAATATTATGAACATAAATTTAACTGCCAAAGAAAGAACATTACTGGAAGATCAAAGAAGTCATGAGGAAATCTGTGTGCAAAAGTATTCCAACTATGCCCAGCAGGCGTCAGACCGGCAGCTGAAAGCTCTCTTTCAAAATCATGCCCAAATTGAGCAGGAACACTTAAATACCATTAACCAGCTACTTAGCGGTCAGGTGCCTCAATTGAACCAGCAAGGCGGAGGGGGCGGAAGCCAGCAACAGCTGCAAGGGCAACAACAGCAAGGACAGCAAATGTCAAGTATTCTGCTACAGCAAGGCAGTGCTGCCGGTTTCCAGGCATCAGACCAGGCCCTGTGCACCGATATGCTGATGACGGAAAAATATGTTTCCAATGCTTACGACACAGCTATCTTTGAGTTTAAGGATCCCCAGGTTCGGGATGTTTTGAATCACATCCAAAAGGAAGAACAAAAACACGGAGAAGCAATTTTTAAATATCTGGAAAGCAAAGGAATGTACTCCGCCCAATAAAACAAAGGGCTTAAAAAGAACCGAAAAAATTAAAAAATCGAAAAATTATCACAAGGTGGTGCCCGGCACCACCTTGTGCGTTTAACCTGTTTTCTAATCAATTTATGATAATAACTTATTGCATTAGTTTCCTATTAGACTATAAATTTACCTTTCGGCCCAGCAAGTAGCCGGTCCCGGCAAACAACCCCCCTATTAGCACCAGCACCGCCAACCAGTCGGTAGATGTAATAATATCGGAGCCGGGTATATCGGCATAAAGATTTAACAGGTTGCTTGCAGATTCCAGGATTTTTCCCAAAGCCAGAAAACAAAGAAAAGCTATGAATCTCCCATGCTTAAAGGAAGCAAAAAGGCTTTTTGCCAGGGTTAATGATAAATAAACCATGAGAATAAAGGTCAGGTAGCCCGTGAGAAAAAAGCCTGCCGCCTGGATCAACTCCCAAAGGATTTCTCCGGTGAGGGAAATCATGTTAAAGTTAGCGATAAGCTGATCCGCATACCTAAGATCAAAATAAAATACCATCCCCACAATAACCATTACCCCGATACATTCCAAAGTAACCGCCAGTAATTTGGCCCCCAGCAATTGATAACT
>DUPU01000219.1 GCA_012838175.1 Clostridia bacterium | reverse complement strand
GGTTTCCTTTCTTTTTTCCCGGTCCAATTCTTTTACCCCTTTTTCCCAAAGGAGGTCAGCTTCAGGATTGCTGTAATGATAAAGATTTTGCGGGCCGCCGGTCTTATAGCTTCCCGAATCATCAGGATCGGTCGTCAAATCCCAAGCTAAACACCACATGTCAATATCACCGGCCAGGACCTTATCAATTAAGGTCATAAAGTCCAAGGGCTCAAAGATCATTTCAATACCCAGTTTACCGTAATTCTCCTGCATTACGGGAATCAGCACCTGAGTAAAAGGATTGTCTTCGGCGGTGGAAAAGGTGATTTTAAAAGTTTCCCCGTCTTTTTTCAGTTTGCCGGAAGCGTCCTTTTCCCATCCTGCTTCCTTGAGAAGGGCTGCTGCCTTATTCAGGTCAAATTCATAGGTACTGATCCCCTCTTCTGTATAAGCCCAGGACAGCCGGGACTGGGGTATATTGATGGTCTTGGCGTAAGGCCCGAAGACAGCTTCTACTGCGTCCTTCCGGTTCAATCCGTAAACCAAAGCTTGGCGCACTTTTTTATCCTGATATTTAGCTAAATTTAGATTCAGACCCAAATAGCTGTATCCATTGGAAGGATAGCGGTAGATATCCAAGAACCCGGCATCAGCAGCCGATTTAACCGTATCGTTGCTGGGAACAGGAAAGTCGATATCCACTTCTCCCGTAATCAGCCGTTCCACTTCCTGACCAATGGGCGTTAAGGAAAATATCAGGTTTTTCACCTTTGGTGTTCCCTTCCAATAATTATCACTGGCCACAAGTTTAATGCTTTCCCCCAGGTTATATTCCGCCAGTTTATATTGACCGCACCCCATGGGTTGATCACTCAAGGATTCAATGGCAGCAACATTACCCTTCTTAAAATCTTTTCCGTAATAGTTTTTGCTAAGAATCCCTACCCGGAAAAGCCAAATAGCCTGGGCATTGGGCTCGTCCAATGTAAACCTGATGCTTCTTTCATCCAAAACCTCTATGCCCGAAATGGTCTCGGTATTTCCTTCATAATAATCTGACAAACCGGATATTCCAACAGATAATACGTCATAGGGGCCATAGTATTCAGGGTCGGCCAAAGCATATACGGTAAATTCCACATCTTCTGCGGTAACAGGAGTTCCGTCGGAAAACTTTACTCCCTCTTTTAAGGTAAAAGTGTAGGTTAGTCCGTCCTGGGAAATCTCGTAATCTGCCATTCCGGGAATAGGTAAAGCATTATAATCGGACTCCACCATGCCATCGAAAATTAGTTCCGTGACGGCCGCCTCAAAAGCCGTTTCACAATAAAGGGGATTAAAAACTCCGCCGAAGTCGGATGTGCCGATAATGACGGTATCATTCCGATTTCGCGCTACTGCCGGACACTTTTCCGGGTATTGAGCTTTTATAATATCAATATCAGGGGCAGACAAATCCCAACCGTCCGTACTCATTGTGCTGTCCCCGTTTTGAATTTCCTTTGTGTTATCAGTATAGTCGGCACCGGTTTGCCCGGCACAGGCAGAAAGCATAACTGACAAGCATAAAACGACGGTAATAAATAATAAATAAATACTTGGTTTTTTCACCTTATTCCTCCCATTATCTTAGTTTTAAACTTTTACCTTACCAAATAATTCTTATTTCGCGATTCCCGGCATTTTTCCTTTAAATTATAGAATAACCGGCAAAAAAATTGGGACGAGATAGTTCCCGTCCGTATTGATTTAATTTTTATTAAGTTCATTAGTGTTTTTTTATTCTCTATTAGATATTTGGTTTTCTTTAGTACTGCCTGATTCTGAGGGGGTCAATAAAGACAATTTGGTTCCCGATTTCCACTGGCACATAATGGCATTCAACGATTATTCCGTATTTCTTTCCGAATTCTATTGTCTTTTTCGCTATCTTATTTGTTTGATCAATCAATTGCGCAATGATTTTATCAGTCTGATTCGGTTTTTTGTCGGCTTTAGCATCTGCTTTTTCCACTAAATCAGCAATCTTTTCGTTTGCTTGATTTACCTGTTGTTCAACTTTAGCATAATCCTTATCGGATATGCCTTGATCCGCCCATGCCACAGCAACAAAAGACATCATAAAAACCATTACTAGCAAGAAACAAATTGTTTTTTTCATTGATAAACCCTCACTTTCCTTTTGTTACTTAATTATTTATACTGCTATACCCCACTTATATCACGCTATCATGGTTGGATGAAAAAACTCATAGATAAACTATGAGTCTATTATCAGGTAAAAACTATTTTTTCCACGTTATAATGCCAAATTTCTACCTGGTAACCCGACCATCATAGCTTTTATAGCCTTAGATTCGTGGCTTTGCGTCTCTATTTTTCAATAGATTTGCCTTTTTCAGTATTGTATTTGGTTAATATTGTCAAATTTTTAGTTTTGATGCGTATTTATATTCTATTACTATTGGTATCATTTGTCAAGGGAATACTTGTTATTTTTGTGATTATTTTGTGAGATTGTCACCCTATCATTTATCATAAGAAAATGTCACCTGAATAACAACTAAGGCTTCCGACCCTTTTTAAGCATACAATAAACCGGTTAAAACAAAACTAAACAATGAAATAAACAGGGAAATACCCAATCCGGCATATAAAGGTTTTAATCCAACAACCTTCAATTTGTTAAAATCTGCTCCTAATCCTAAACCAACCATGGCAACAGTCATAAGTATGTTGTCCAGGGAGATTAAAGTTTCTACCATGTCCCGGGGAATCCAGGAGAAAGAATTTATTAATACTACCGCACAAAAGCCGAAAACAAACAAGGGAAAAGTACCTTTATTAAATAATTTGTCGCTATCCTTCTTTGCATCTTGAAAACCAAAAATAAATATAGTGGGTATCACCAAAAGCACCCGGGTCAGCTTTACCACGGTGGCATATTCTCCTACTTGATCTCCAATGGCAAAACCGGCCGCTACCACCTGAGCTACCTCATGAATGGATGAGCCCGCCCAAACGGCATAGAAAACATCCGGCAAGTGCAAAAGATGATAAAGCACCGGGTATAAAAACATAGCCAATGTCCCGAAAATTGTCACCGTGGCCACAGCAAAAGCAATATCCTGATCTCTGGCCTCAATCACCGGAGCCACTGCGGCAATGGCAGAAGCGCCACAAATGGAAGAACCCGCTCCAATCAAAAAAGCCAAGCTGCGCTCCAACCCTATTTTTTTCCCCAACCATCCGGTAAAAATCAAGGTCCCGCCGGTGACCACCGTCACCAGAAAAATACCTTTGCCGCCGATTTGACCGATATCACCCAAACTCAACTTAAAACCTAAAAGAACAATGGCCAGTCGGAGCACTTGTTTAAAAGCAAAGCGAATGCCCGGTTCAAAATAGGAGGGTAAGGGAAAAATATTTTTTATAACCATGCCCAGTACAATGGCAATAATTAAAGAATTGATATGAAATTGGCTCAGGAGACTAATTTTAGGAATAAAAACACACAAGTATGCCAGCATAGATGATAACAATAATCCGGGAATAGCTTTTCTCGTTATCAATTTTGTTCATCGCCTTTCAATTCATCTCTTACAATTTCTTATATTTTAACAGAAGTATATGTATAAGTAATATATTTATTTTATTTGTTTATCATAATGCTTATATTATATGTAAGAATAAAGAAAACTTGGGCTTCTACAAGCCTTAAGACAACGGCGCGCCAGAATTTCTAGCATTTTTAATGCATAGGAATTCCAGTCCTCTAGGGTAAGCCTTCGTTGCACTTAGAATCTCTCAGAATAGGATTATGCTTTCTGAGAGAATGAAAAAGCAGAGTCTTGACCTAATCCAAAACTCTGCTTTCTCTTTCTCAAACGTCAATTGTCCCTGCTGGAGAAGCCTTCTTAAATATATGACTATTCCCTTTCCGAAAAGAAAATATCTAATTTTACTAAATTATCCCCCGGCAGCAGGGGGAAATAAGGATAAAACGTCCCCCTCGTGGAGCACCGTCTGAAAGGTACTATGTCGACCGTTTACCAACATAATCCCGATTTTCATTTCTTCTTTGGTAATCGATAAATTTGACATTATCTCTTCGACCGTG
>DUPU01000218.1 GCA_012838175.1 Clostridia bacterium | reverse complement strand
AGGCGCAACCTCCCCCGATCCGGCTTCAGAAGGCCATTAAGTATTTTTAGTAATGTGGTTTTTCCCGCCCCATTTTCCCCCATCAGCACGGTAAAGGTTCCCGGCGCAATTTTTAAACTAAGGTTTTTCAAAATATCCTTGCCAGTGGGATAAGTAAACCAAATATTCTCTCCTTCCACAATGTAAGGTGATTTTTCCTTCTCCCCCTTTTCGCTTCTAAGGGGGGGAGAATCAAGAAACGTCATGCTACTCTGTGACATTAAAGAGCGGAGTTTATTTCTTCCTTCTTTCACTGTCACCGGAACTTCCCTAAAACCCACCCCGGCGAAAAGTCTTGCCACAGGAGGAATAAAAGGAGATTTGTGCCTGATTGCCCACCGGGCAGCGGATGCACCATTCATTCCGTCAAAAACAATTTCCCCTCGGTCCATGATTAATATCCGATCTGCTAAATGCAGGCATCTTTCTAAGCGCTGTTCCACCAAAACTACCGTAATCCCGTTTTCTTCATTTAGACGGCGCGCAATGGTTAAAATTTCTTCCCCAGAGATCGGATCCAGTTGAGAAGTTGGTTCATCCAGCAGTAATATCTCCGGCTGCAAAGCCATGACGCTGGCTAAGGCTACTTTTTGCTTCTGTCCTCCTGATAGTTCCGGAGTAAAGCTTTTCAGACAGTCTGTAAGGCCCAGGGCTCCTGAGACCTCCATCACCCGTCGTTTCATCACGGATTTAGAAATACCGGTATTCTCCAAGCCAAAAACTATTTCCCGTTCCACATCTGTCATTACCAGCTGGCTCTCTGGATCCTGAAAAACCATACCCACTTTTTGGACAAATTGCTGCCGGCTTATGCTCTTTATTTCTTGCTGATCCAGATAGATGTTTCCTTTCCACATACCGCCGTAAAAATCCGACAGCACCCCGGCCAAGGCCCGTATAAAAGAAGACTTACCACAGCCGGACCCTCCCACAACCAAGACAAACTGCCCCTCAGGGATTTCTAAGTTTATATTTTTTAGTGCCGGTGTTTTTGTGTCCGGATAATAGTAATCTAAATTTTCGATTTTAATTTTGGCCACTTCTCCCACCCCCAACTTAAAAGTGCCGGTACCAAAAGACCTATGCTCACTGTCCCTGCCCCTCTAATTTCTGCCGGGTGTAATGGGGTAAGCCGGGGATAATAAGCATAAGAAGACCATCCTTTCAGTACCGTCCAAAGCCCCCAAACCAAGCTTAAAGTCAGGGCGACTATGATTAGATAATCCCGGGGACGCCAAAGATCCCGATAATACCAGCTTTGCGGACCGCTGCCAAAACCTCTGGTATGCATGGATTCTGCCAGTTTCAAAGCCCGTTCCAGGCTGGAAACCAAAAGCACACTAAAAATAGGGATATAATTTTGTACCCTTTTCACCCATTTTCCCGTCTTTAATTGTACCCCTCGACACTGCTGTACTTCACTGATTCTTTTAAAATCCTGGGTCATCAAGGGAAAAAGCCGGGTGGTAAGAATAATAACCAACACCGACTTGTTTCCCCACCGACTCAATAATTTCAGCGGCTTATCTGGATGAATCCCGTAGGTATAGAAGCAAAAAATACTAATAATCACCAAAAGTTTAAGCCCCATTCCGCCGCCATAGGCAATAGCTTCCAGAGTAATTTTAAACTGGCCCAGAAGAGGAATCTCCGTACCCGCAAATAAAACAGTGGTGCCATTACGAGAAAAAAGGGAGTTTATTACGATGATGATAACCATCATGGATATGCTGAATTTAAGATAAACTTTCCACTCCTGAAAAATTCCCGCCGCCCAAATTATTACCCCCATTGCCAAAAGCAATCCCAGAAGATATACCGGATGGGAAAAAACCAGGGATAAGAAAAATGCTACTCCTACTAAAGTTAACGAAGTTACGGGGTGAAGTTGATGTATTAAATTGTTTTTTTCCCTGTATGCCAGCATCAAAATACCCGCTTTCTTATTTTGGTTCTAAAGGAAGGCGTCGTACCTCACCAGAAACTACTGCTGCCTGGTACATGCCGGAAATTTTATACGGACTGTTTGTTAAGATTTCCACCGCATCGGTTAATCCTTGGATATCAGTACCCATAATCAGCCATAAAGGACTTTCATCTCCCAAACCTTCACCGCTGGCAACAATTACCCCGGCACTTCCTGTCACGGTTTCGCCCAGTTCCCCATTGGAAGTAAAAAGCTCTACTCCTTTATCTGTAAAGTGCACTCCAGTACCTGTCTTCCGATAGGCTTCATTAAATTTATCCAACCAGGAGATTTTTTTTAGTTCCGGAAAACTGCCCAATACCAGCACAGGTCCCTTCCTGTTTTCCATGGCAGAGGCGTCCAGTGCCCCGGTACTGATATTTTTCGCTCCGTGAGATTTTAAAGACCGAACCACTTTGTCCGCCAGCTCCTGATCTTCCGGGGAACTCATGACAGTTATCGGTCCTACTTTACCCAAGTAGCTATTAATAAAAGGTTCTGGATAGGAACCGATCAAGGCAGGGATAGCAGTACTCATATTCCTCCATACATGATAATCCCACCATACCTGATCTCCCCCCTGAATCTGATAGGCGGCAGCTCCCACGTCAGCACTAACACCATTGACATAAAAGAACCAGTCATAACGGTCTTTAGTAAATCCGCCTTTTTCCGATGCCAGGCCGTTGATTCCATTAATAAAACTACCCTCAAATTTAGTTTCTATCTCCAAATGAGTATCCAGAAGATCCATAACCGTCCAGTCTTTTTTTATTGGGACAGTCTGATGAAAAATAACCTCCCGGCCAAAGTCTTTTGTGACCCTAAGTGTCACTTTCTCCGTCAACTCAGGTTTTTTCTCCCCAGGAGCAGGGGCTGTACCAGCAGGCATCGTTGGTGATGCTTTCTTTTCCGATGTTTCCCCGGTTTCTGAAGCATCACTAGTTGACGTTTTAGAATTATCCACACTTTCGGGAATCTCTACAGTTTCCTTAGCATCAGTAGTTTCAGATGCTTCCGTTGATTCTGTTGGTTTAACGAATTCAGTGATTTCCGAAGCTACCGACTTATCTTCCCCTAACTGGGAGTCGGTAGAAATGTCGGCACCGGTACCGCAGCCAGAGGCACCCAAAAGCATTATCATGATCCCGAGAATCGCTAATCCTTTCCGCCAGACACTTTTCATCAGTAAGCCCTTCCTTCTACTTGATTTAATTAGATATTTCCTGTAAATACCGGTAGATTACTACCGCTGCTTCAGCTCGGTTAAGAGCATTTCCGCCCCGGAATGTCTGATCCTGGTACCCTTGCATTAAACCGGCCTGAAAAGCATATTTAACACCATTAGCAGCCCAAGCAGGAACTTTTTCCACATCAGAAAAAGGTAAAGAATTCATTTCCAAAGTAGGAATAGTTGTTTCAAGCAAGCGATAGAGGATCGCCAAGCGATAGAGGATCGCAGCAATTTCATTTCGACTAATTTTGTCATGAGGACGGAACCTTCTATCAGGATCTCCTTCAATAATGCCGTTTTTCTGCGCACAAGCTACGGCCTGAGCAAACCAATCTCCCGATTTTACATCCTGAAAAAGATTCTCCTGGTAATCCTCTATGTCAAGTTGCAAGTCAAGTTGCAACGCCTTAACCAATAATTTAATAAATTCTGCTCTGGTAATATGGCGTCCTGGTTCGAAACCTGATCCGGTGCCCTCAATAATCCCTTGTCCGGCCAGAATTTCAATAGCATCTTTGGCCCAATCCCAATTTTGTCCTAGGTCAGGAAAAGTTTTACGCACCTGTTCTGCTGGCATACCCTCAATTTCCTCTTCTTTTTCTTCAAGAACCTCATCATCCTTAGAAGAATTTATATTACCATCCTCTAAGTCATCCCAATCCGGCCCCTTGGATGAAGCTGAACCGTACCACCAGATTACCTTGTCACCTTTTTTTAAGATTTTATTCTCAGCTAAGGAATTAGGTATAGATCCATTAACCTTATATTGCCAGCCACTAGACCCTCTGTTTTCTTCTCCCTCGATTTCGCTAACAAAACCATCAAAGCTATCATGAAAACTCCAACTTAAACCGGTGACATCTAATGCTCCCAAAGCAGACATGCCATAAGGGTCATCTTCATACAGGGTAACCGAACCGGGTCCATAGAGAATATCCCCATCCTCACCTATTACCGCAATTTTTACAGAGATACTTTTAGGTTTTACCGGGGTTCCTCCGCCGGAACTGCTTTTCTCTTTCACTAGGAAACTTCCCTTAAAGGTAACCACATCCGGATATCCTGATCCAGAGACATTTGATACTGTAAATACTACTGTACCTTTCTGCACATCATACAAAGTAATTACACCTGAAGAGCTGGTGTAAGTTTCTTCTCCTATACATAAGGTATACTCACCAATCTGCGATTTTTCATCTATGGTCAAATCCGTCAGTCCTAGTGGATAATCATACTTGCGGGCATTAATATTGATTATGACCGAATCGCCTTCTTCAATTTCGCTGGAGTCAATACTCACTTGGGGTATATAAGTTTTTGGAGCCCAGGTTAAAGCATCCATTGCTCCCAGATAAAAGATAATTTCATCTCCGTCTTCCACGT
>DUPU01000028.1 GCA_012838175.1 Clostridia bacterium | reverse complement strand
ACGCAGCGGATCGGGGAAAAATTTCTGAATTAACGGAGGATGAAATTCAGTACCTTTACGATATTTGCACTTCCCGGGAACGGATCGTCAGCGTGGAAAGAGGCCAGGAAATCGTCACTACTACAGATTCCACCGGCAGGTTCTTTTTTATGGCTTTTGCCCCCATTCATATCAAGGCGGAAGCCGAGTCCTGGGAACGGGGTTTGTGTGTAGATACCTATGAGCTAAGTCACATTGATTATAGTTATAAACAGGTGAAGATGATTTTGCCTAATGAACAATCCACTATGGAAAGCTGTCAAATGGATATGACCATACCGCTTCTTTATGGGGCAATGCCTAATTTAGGATTATATACCAAGCCGGACGGCCCGGTAGACAGCTGGTCGGAGCTTTTGCCCATGGGCAAAATTGCAGAAGCAAGAGCATCTCAAGAAGAGGCAGTGGAACATGCTCTGAGAGATATTGTCTATGTAGCCGGCGGAATGTATGAAGCCGGAGCAGACGGCATTAATATGGACACTGTTGGGGCATCGGGAGATGCGGATTTCCTGGTCGGTTTAATGGCTGCGGAGACTTTGCGGGAAAAATACCCGGATTTTCCCATAGAAATGGGCGGGGCAGGGGAGTTTGTTTTAGGAATGCATGCCGATCTTTATTACGACGGTGTCCGTTTGGCCGGCCTCTATGCCCATAAGCAGGCAAAACTAGCCCAAAAAGCAGGGGTGACCATCTTTGGTCCGGCGATCAATACCAATTGTTCCATGTCTTTTCCCTGGAATATTGCCCGGGTGGTTACTTTTGTGAAGGCGTGCAGCCAGGCAGTAGATATTCCGATACATGTTAATGTGGGTATGGGGGTGGGTGGAATTCCCATGACCATGAATGCCCCATTGGAAATTGTATCCCGGGCGTCCAAAGCTATTGTGGAAGTGGGAAAGGCAGACGGCTTGTAGGTAGGGGAAGGGGATGCTATGAGTACCACCATTTGCCAGGAAGTAGTTGCCGGGATGGGTGGGATGCGTACAGCCGGAGATCTGGTTGCCCGTGTCCAGCTTGCCAAGGCAATGAAAACACCTGACGCCAAAAAATACGTGGCGGACAAATTACACCTTTCTGTGGAGGAACTTACAGATCCGATAATCATGGATGAGGTGCGGCGTGACTTAGGGTTAGGTAGGATCATCCTGTATCCGGGAAATGCCATAGGTATGGAAGCAAAGATTAATATTGCCCGGGTGCTGGATCTTGAGATCAAATCTGTGAATAATTTTATGGATAAGACAAAATAAAGATACACTGGAAAAGAAGGTCATCAAAAAGAATAGCCAGAATTAAAACCGTTGCTTGCAAACAAGTAGCGGTTTTTTTAAAATAAATCCAAATAAATTTAAACCTAGACTGATTGAATGTTTTATAATATATGATACAGACATCAAATCAGGGAGAGGTTTTCCATGGAACAGCGACTATTGGAATTTGTACATGCCTTAAGAAGGGGCGGATTGCGGGTTTCTCCCGGTGAACTGGGGGATTCTTTAGAGGCATTGAAATTTTATGGAATTACCGAGCCAAAGATGTTTTATACCTTGCTAAAAGCTACTTTGGTAAAAAGTGAAACCGACGGGGCAGTATTTGATTTGGCCTTCCGCTTGTTTTTTCGGGAGGAGGCAGAGCGGCCGGAGAGTTTGAAGAGTGATAAAAGCGGCAATCCTTTCGGGACCGGAGTGGACGGATCCGGGACAGGAAAGGCGGGTATGGGCGCTGCTTCCCGGGAATTATATGAAGCAGTGAGAAAAGGTCAAGCAGAACACCTGGTTAAGATGATAGAAAAACAATTGACTCAATTGGAAATAAATGATGGCGGTGTGGAACAATTGCTGCACCGGACAAAAGTAAAGATGGAATGGTTTATGGTGGAGAACGCCTTTGAACGGGAAGGAAATAAAGGGAAGGAGAATCTTCAGGTTTTAAAGGACTTGGAACTTTATCTCCGCCACCGTCTGGAAAAGCTTTTGCTGAAGGAAAAGGGCAGTGCGGGCTTAAACGGGCTGCTTACGGAAGAGAACTTGAAGGAAAAAGACTTTGGGGCTTTAAACGAGTTTCAGGTAAAAGAAATGGAGAAAAGGGTAGAACGTTTAGCCCATAAATTAGCTTCCCGGTATTCTTATCGCTTTAAGCCGGCTAAATCAGGCCGGGTTGATATGCGCCGGGTGCTTTACCGTGCTGCCCGCATGGGTCGGACCCCGGAGAAGTTGTTATTTCAGGATAAAATAATGGATAAACCAAAGTTAGTGGTATTGTGCGACATTTCAGGCTCTGTGGCGGTCTACAGTGCTTTTCTCCTCCAGTTAGTTTATGCTATGAATCGGCGTTTTCAAGATATGCGGACTTTTTTATTTGTGGATGAAATTTCTGAAATAACGGCAGACTTTAAAACCAACAATGTAAAGGAAGCGGTGGACCGGGCCATTAGTCAGGCTCGTTGTTCTCGTTTAGGTATTTCCAATTTCGGACAGGTATTTGAAATGTTTAATGTGAATTACGGCCATATTCTGGATGCCAAGACTACCGTGATAATTCTGGGGGACGGAAAGAACAACTGGTACCCGCCGCGTCGGGAAGAACTTCAGGCCATTGCCAAAAAGGTAAAAAAATTAATTTGGCTGAATCCTGAGCCAATGGAGAAATGGAATCAGGAAGACAGTATCATCGGTCTTTACGAGGAAAGCTGCTCCATGGTTTTGGAATGTCGCAATTTGGAGCAATTAGAGCGGGCAATCAGAAAGATTATGTAAGAAAAGGGGGAGTCAAATGGGGGACCTAAGAGGGAGGGAAAATTTCTCCTCAGGCCTTGCGGTATTTTTTGCCACTTTAGGCTCAGCCCTGGGGCTGGGCAACATCTGGAAATTTCCCTATTTAACAGGGGAAAGCGGTGGCGGAGCTTTTTTACTTGTGTATTTACTATCTGTTGTTTTTATAGGAATCCCCGTAATGATCTGTGAATTTTATATCGGTCGGAAGACCCGAAAGAATGCGGTGGGAGCCTTTAACAAGCTTAAAGCAAATCCAGCGTGGAAAATCATCGGCTATATGGGGATAATATCGGCTTATTTTATTATGTTTTTTTATTCCTGCGTGGCCGGATGGGTGTATTGTTATATGTTTAAAGCTTTGAAGGGGGATTTCGTGTCTATTACTCCCCGCTCTGCGGAAATCCAATTCAGCAGTGCCGTAGTCGGCCCTTGGGTCCCTCTGTTTTGGCAGTTTGTTGTTTTAACGGTTGTAGCCATAATTTTAATCTGCGGAATCAGAAAAGGTATTGAGCGGGTGACCAAAACCCTGCTGCCGGTTTTGTTTGTGTTAATTATCATATGTGATATCCGGGCCGTAACTCTTCCCGGGGCGCAAGCAGGTTTGAATTTTCTCTTTAATATAGATTTTGCCCGGTTAAGTCCCGGAGTGATCTTGACAGCCTTAGGACTGGCTTTCTTTAAACTATCCCTGGGCATGGGGACGATGATTACCTATGCCAGTTATTTTACCGATGATAATAACCTGATTTTGACTCCGGTCAAAGTTGCCGCTTCTGATACCATTGTGTCCATGCTGGCGGGGATAGCCATATTTCCCGCGGTTTTTTCCTTTGGCTTGGAACCGGGCGCCGGCCCCGGATTGCTTTTTATGACCATTCCTTTGGTGTTTTCCCAAATTCCCTTGGGGAGTGTTTTGTTAATCGCCTTTTTCTTTCTTACCTCCATTGCCGCTACCACGGCGATGCTTTCTTTGGTAGAAGTACCTGTAGCTTTTTTTTCCGAAGAGAAAAAAATTCCCCGTACCTTATCTGTAGTTTTCAATTGCTTATTTATTATGGTTATAGGCGCATTAGCCACTCTTTCTGCAGACGGAGCCGGCTTGCTGGGCAAGGTGCTTATTTTTGGTAAAACGTTTTTTGATTTGTTTGATTTCACCTCGTCTAATATCCTGCTGCCTTTGGGAGGCTTGCTGATAGCTTTGTTTGTCGGTCATCAGGTCCGTAAAGAAGACTTCAGGGCGGAATTGTCCAACTATGGGAGACTGAGGATGGATGGAGCAATTGGTTTTATCCGTTTTGTGATCAGATGGGTCACCCCGATTTTATTGGTGGTGGTATTTTTAAATTCTATTGGTTTGATTTAGCCTAAATAAAAAATATGCAAGAGGATGGGGCCGGTATGGTTATCCGGTGGGTAAAAACTTCTACTTAAAAATTATTGCCATTACCCAGGGCAAATGATAGAATGGTAGAAATACCTGTCTTTAAAGGAAAGGCGGAGAAAACAGAAAATTTTCAGCAACTATAAGGACTTAAAGTATAATGTGGAGGGAAACGAATTGTTAATGAGTGGTGCTCAGGCTGTAATAGCGAGCCTGAAGGCAGAAGGAGTGGAATTGGTTTTTGGTTATCCCGGAGGCTCGGCTTTGCCTTTATATGATGCGTTATATGACTCCGGTATTACCCATATTCTTACCCGGCATGAGCAAGGAGCTGCTCACGCCGCAGACGGCTACGCTCGGGCTACGGGTAAAGTGGGAGTCTGTCTTTCTACTTCCGGACCCGGAGCAACAAACCTGGTAACAGGTATTGCTACTGCTAATATGGATTCAGTGCCGATGGTCTTTATTACTTCTCAGGTTTCTACCTCATTAATTGGTAAAGACTCTTTCCAGGAAGCGGATATTACGGGGATAACCACCCCGATTACAAAGCATAACTTTTTGGTCAAGCGGCCCCAAGATTTATTGAAATATATGAAGCAGGCTTTTTATATTGCCCGGACGGGCCGGCCTGGACCGGTGCTGATTGACATTCCTAAGGATATTGCGACGGCGGAAATTGATTTTGTTTACCCGGAAAATATTAACTTGAGAGGATACGTTCCCATATTTGAAGGGGAAGAGTGTAAGATTAGACAGGTGGCTGATGCGATTAAACAGGCAAAAAGGCCGGTATTTTTTATCGGCGGCGGGGTAAACATGGCGGGAGTATGGTCAGATTTTTCCGCTTTGGTAGAAAAAACAGGAATACCGGTAGTATCAAGTTTAATGGGATTAGGTGCTTTTCCTTCTCAGCATGAACTTCACCTGGGGATGGTTGGCATGCATGGTACTTTTGCAGCCAATCAAAGCGTAACCAATGCAGATCTTTTAATTGGTATCGGGGTACGGTTTGACGATCGGGTTACCGGAATGGTATCCAAATTTGCCCCCCATGCCCTGATTGTTCATCTGGATATTGATCCTGCAGAAATAAATAAAAACGTTCCTACTGACATTAGAGTGGTGGGCCATCTCAAATGGTCCTTACCTTTATTAAATCAGATGGTGGAGCGGGGAGACTACCAAGACTGGGTTGCTCAGGTTTTGGATTGGAAGGGTAAACACCCTCTTAAATATGAAGCCTCTGAGGATTCAATTAAGCCGCAAAGTGTGGTGCAGGCTATTAGCGATTTAACTTCAGGAGAAGGTTTTATTGTTACCGATGTGGGTCAGCACCAGATGTGGACGGCCCAATATTATAGTTTTAAAAACCCGCGCAGTTTTATTACTTCAGGTGGTTTAGGAACCATGGGATTCGGTTTGCCGGCC
Source organism: Clostridia bacterium (assembly GCA_012838175.1). Taxonomy (GTDB): domain Bacteria; phylum Bacillota; class Dehalobacteriia; order Dehalobacteriales; family Dehalobacteriaceae; genus DUPU01. The sequence continues at coordinate 11,040 of DUPU01000028.1, read as the reverse complement.
GCCATCGGCGTACAGCTGGGCAACCCGGATAAGCTGGTATGGGCTGTTTCCGGGGACGGTAGTATTTTGATGAATATTCAGGAAATAGCCACTGCGGTGGAGCACAATATTCCTATTAAAGTAGCCGTTCTTAACAACCGGGGCTTGGGCATGGTGCGCCAATGGCAAAGGATGTTTTATCATAAGCGGTATTCTGCATCTAAGCATGAGGCGGGTACGGATATTGCAAGGGTAGCGGAGGCTTTTGGCGCCAAAGGTATTAGGGTAGAAAAACCGCAGGATTTGCTTCCTGCATTAAAGGAAGCCATGGATTGTACCGGGCCGGTAATCATGGATATCTGGGTGAGTGAAGAGGAAGATGTATTGCCGATGGTGCCTGCCGGTGCACCTCTTCATGAAATGATAGGAGGTTAAGTATGAAATATACTTTAGCAGTACTTGTGGAAAACCGACCGGGTGTTTTGACCCATATTTCCGGACTAATTTCCCGTCGGGCTTTTAATATAGAAAGTATTACAGCAGGGTCCACGGAAGTGCCGGATATAACCAGGATTACCTTGGTGGTGGATGCAGAAAATGAAGATGAGTTGGAGCAGGTGGTCAACCAACTGAGCAAATTGGTGGATGTAATCAAAATTGTTGATTTGACCAAGGTGGATTCCATAAATAGGGACTTGGCCTTAATCAAGGTTCGGGCTTTACCGGAACATCGTTCGGATATTGTCGATATTGTGGATATTTTCCGAGCCAAAATTGTGGATGTTCATCCGGAAACCATGGTGATTGAACTTACCGGGGAAGAGGATAAAATTGATGCCCTGTGTCAGGTTTTAAAGGATCACGGAATTATTGAAATTGTCCGCACAGGTAAAATCGCTTTATCCAGAAGTTCGGAACCGGCCCGAAAAGCATGACAGGGGACGGTTCTCTGTCACGCTAGGAATCATTTCCAGACATAAAATTGCATTTACCTTGACACAACTAAGATTATGATCAAGCGTTATGCAATTTATGGGATAATAGGTTGGTTTATTGAGGTGCTTTGGACCGGTTTTGCCTCTGCCTTAATGGGAGATTGGAGGTTGGTAAGCCGCACTTATTTGTGGATGTTTTTTATTTATGGCCTGGCGGTGTTTTTAGAACCGGTGCATGAACAAATACGCCATTATTATTGGTGGGTCCGGGGAATAATTTGGATGGTGGTGATCTTTTTTCTGGAATATACGACCGGATTCATCTTGGATGTATTGATTGGCAGTTGCCCTTGGAACTATGCCAATAATACACCTTTTTCCACAGTAAGCGGCTATGTGCGTCTGGATTATGCTCCCGCCTGGTATGGAGCAGGTTTTTTTTTCGAAAAAGTACATGATTATTTATAACGAACAGTATAAGGGACGGTGCTTTTATTTGGTATGATGGATAAAAGACCGTCCCTTGGTATTTTTCACAATTATAGAAAAAGTCTTGGTAAAATAAACTGCCCGTTTTAAGAGGAGAAGAAACAGCTTCCGCCCCAAAATTCCCGGAGAATAGAATTTAAGGGAATGCCGTCCGGACAAATAGTCAAGAAATATTGTAGGAAATGCAACAATCGTTTTGCTTCCGGATACTGAGGGGAGGAAGATGAAATTTTCTTTAATTCCGGTTCCACAATAGTTTTCAAAAGAGCCATCTCGTAACATAAGGCGGAATTAAAGATAAAATCGGCATCTTCTTGAAAAGGGAAAATATATTTTTCTTCTCCCCGGCGTACGGAAGGCCAGCGTTTTAAGGTATCTTCAACACTGCTGCCCCTGAATTGCAAATCCCGAGCCATACGTCGTATCAATCGGGTGTCTGAGCTGGAGATGGGATTGCAGTCATCAATATTTAAAGGAGTTAAGGCACTGACATAAATTTTTCTTTTGTTTTTCTTAGGGATAGTAGCAGTAAGGATTTCATTTAAGCCATGAATACCCTCAATAATTAAGACCTGATTTTTTTCCAGTTTAATTCTTTGCGTCTCAGATGACCTGGTGCCTGTAATAAAATCATATTTTGGCACATATACTTCTTTGCCGGCAATTAATTGGGTTAACTGCTCATTGAATAGAGTTAAATCCAGGGCATAAATGTTTTCATAATCCAATTCCCCGTATTCATCCCGGGGGGTTTTATCCCTGTTTATAAAGTAATCATCTAGGGATATAGCCACAGGCCTGATCCCATTAACCCGAAATTGAATGGACAAACGTTGGGCAAAGGTAGTTTTCCCGGAGGAAGACGGCCCGGCAATAAGGATTAATTTAACCTCGGGGCAGTCGTCACATATAGCTTGGGCGATTTGGGACAGATCTCTTTCGTGCAGCGTTTCTGCCATTTGAATCACTTCGTTGAAAGAGCCGTCTTTAATGATTTCGTTAAGTTGGGCAATGTTTTCCACCTGCATTAACTCACCCCGATGTTCTGATTCTCGAAAAATTGCCGCCAGTTTTTTTGGTTCTTCATAAGGCAGAATTTTGTCCGGAGCGGATTTGTCCGGTACTCTGATAATAAAGCCGGGGGCAAAAAACTTAAGTTCAAAATTTTTTAAGGAACCGGTAGACGGAACCATAGGGCCAAAGAAATAGTCGGTAAAGGAAGCACAGGAATAAAGGCTTATTGTTTCGCCTGGCTTATATTTTAGCAAACGGGCCTTGTCTATCTTGCCTTGACTTTGGAAAAATTTAATGGCATCATCTTTTGCCACATCTCGCTTGGTGATAGGCAGGTCGCTGTTTATGATTTCCCGCATTTCTTGTTCAATTTTATTTAAATCAGAAGGGGTTAAAGGCTTTTTCCCCCGCAGTTCGCAGTAGTTGCCCTGGGCAATGGAATGCTCAATTTTCAGCCGGTATCCGGGAAAAAGCCTGGTCACTGCGGCTAAAAGTACAAAATAAAGGCTTCTCTTATATATCCTGATTCCCGGATCGGTGGAAATATCCAACCATTCCACAGTGCTGTCCGCATAAAGGGGATATGATAATTCCTGGGGTTCACCGTTAACCAAGGCACCCATAATCGGCAGGGAGCCTGCCGGATACTGTTCTAAAAAACTCCTCAATGAGATTCCTTGAACCGTTTCAAAAGTTTTTTCTCCGATTCTGATTTGTACACTTCTGGGATTGGGTATACTCATCTCCTCCGCCTCCTTGCAAAATATTACTTCAACACTTGGTAAAAAAAGTCCTTCTTGTTTTAATGTATGTGGCAAGGTAAAAATATGGGATTGACAAAAGCATTATCTCCCAACATAATGGGAAGTGAGTAATCACTCATGAATCCATAATGGGGGGATAAAGATGGAATCTAGAAATACCTCTGACTTAATCTTACATGCGGCATTGGCGTTATTCAGTGAAAAAGGGTTTTCGGCTACTACCACCCGGGAAATTGCCCAGAAAGCGGGTTGTGCCGAGGGGACAATTTTTCGTTACTTTCCTACTAAAAAGGATATTTTAATTTCTTTGGTGCGACCCCATGCCTTGGAAGAATTGCGCAGGGTAATGGATAATCTTCCCCGTCAGGGAGAAGAAGAGAACCTGCGCTTAATTCTGGAAAACCGATTAAAAACCATCATGAAGAATAAGAGTTTGATTAAGGTGGTGCTAACAGAAGCACAGTATCATGATGAGTTGAAAGATTACCTCATGGAAAATATTGCCTCCCATGTTTTTGACACTTTAGCCGCATATCTGGCGGAACGCATGGAAGCCGGGGTGTTCCGAAAGGCAGACCCCTATATCTTTGCCCGGATTTTAGTAGGAATGATGGCCTCTCTGCTGCTTTCCGAGAGCTTTTACCCCATGGAAGGCTTTGATGAAAAAAAACGTGGGGATTATTTGAATGAGATTATAAATATATTTTTACATGGCGTGTTGAAAAAGGAGGATTGAAGGGATGGTTTCTTTATTGAAAGCAATTATCCTATTGTTTATGCTGCTATGGGGGGCGGGTTGTTCATCATCGTCGGATGCTTCTATTCAGGCATCGGGTACCGTTGAGGCTAAAGAGGTTAACGTTGGGGCTGAAGTCGGCGGGCAAGTGGTTTCTCTTTTGGTGGAGGAAGGAGATTCCGTAAAAAAAGGCCAAGAGATTGCCCGGATAGATGACACTGTCCTAAAATGGCAGGTAGCCCAAGCTGAGGCTGCGGCAGAAGCGGCGGAAGCACGTTTAGGAGAAACGAAAAAAGGAAGCCGGATGGAAGAGATGCGCCAGGCAGAATCCGCTGTGAAGCAAATGCAGGCTTTAAAGGAGGGGGCGGAAGCATCTTTTAAGGCTGCTCAAGACAATTATGTAAGAATTAAAGAGCTTCTTGATCAGGGAGCCGCCACCAAACAGCAATATGATGAAGCAGAGGCAAAATTGGCTCTTTCCCAAAGCCAATACGAAGCAGCTAAGTCCCAGTACAACACCGCCCTGGAACAAGAAAAATTGGTGAAGGCCGGGGCTACGGAAGAAACGGTTTCTGCGGCTCAGGCAGGATTCAACCAAGCGGTGGCAGCTTGGGAGGCTTTAAAGACCCAATGGGAAAAAACTATAATCACCGCACCTATTGACGGTATCATTACCGAGAAAACCGTGGAAGCAGGTGAAACCGTAAATCCAGGTAGTATCGTAGCTGTGGTGACCAATTTACGGGATTTGTGGGTAGAGGTTTTTATTGCTGAAGCTGATTTGGGAAAAATTAAGTTGGGAGATAAGGCTGTAGTTAAGGTGGATGCTTTTCCCCAGGAGGATTTTTTCGGTGAGGTCACCTATATTTCCCATGAAGCGGAGTTTACTCCCAAAAATGTGCAGACCAAAGAAGAAAGAACCAACATGGTTTTTAAAGTAAAGATTTCAGTGGAAAATGCAGATGGTAGGCTGAAACCGGGGATGCCGGCGGATGTAGTCTTTTAGATGAACGGGGACATGCCTTTTATCAGAACAAAAACCAGGTAAGGAGGAATGTTCCGTTAAATGGGGGGATTATTTTGGAATATGCCATAGAAGTATCTCAATTGACTAAGGATTTCGGGCACCAGCGGGTAGTAAATCAGATTTCCTTTTCCATTAAACCCGGAAGCATCTTCGGTTTTCTTGGTCCCAATGGTTCGGGAAAATCAACCACTATCCGCATGCTGTGCGGTATTCTGACTCCGACAAAGGGAACCGGGTCTGTTTTAGGGATTCCTCTGGAAGACGGGGAAAGTATTAAACAGGAGATTGGCTATATGTCTCAAAAGTTTAGCCTCTATGAGGATTTATCTGTGGAAGAAAATCTGAAATTTTATGCCATGATTTATGGCCTGGCTTCTAGGGTGCGAGGGAAGCGGATTAAGGAACTGGTGGAGTTGGCCGGACTTACGGGAAGAGAAAAACAGCTGGCCGGTACTCTGTCCGGAGGATGGAAGCAAAGACTGGCACTAGCCGCTTCCCTGGTGCACCGACCGAAACTTCTTTTTTTAGATGAGCCCACAGCAGGAGTGGACCCTTTATCCAGAAAAATATTTTGGGATATCCTTTATCACTTGTCTCGAGAAGAAGGAGTAACGATTTTAGTTACCACCCATTATATGGATGAGGCAGAGAAAACCGATATCGTAGGCTTTATTTTTCGAGGGCAGTTGTTGGATTTCGGTACTCCTGCGGAAATAATGGAAAAGCATCAATTAGGATCCCTGGAGGAAGTTTTTATCTACCATGTATCTAAAGAGGGGAGCGGGGCAGACTTTTCCCGAAGGGGGGTAAGTGAGTGAAGTGGGTCAGAATTAAAGCGATTATTTGGAAAGAGTTGATTCAGATTCGCCGGGATAAACCAAGCCTGGCCATTGCTTTAGCCATGCCTCTAATGATGATGCTTGTTTTTGGGTTTGCTGTAAATACTGATGTGGATCATATCGATACTATGGTATTTGATCAGGATATGTCCTCTGCCAGTAGAAAATTAATTAATAGCTTTGAAAACACAGGAATATTTGATATTATTGCTCAGGTTTACAGCCAGGATGAGATCAGAAAGGCTATTGACAGCGGCAAAGCAAAAGCAGGATTGATTATACCCCCGGATTTTAACAAAGCACTGGTACGGGGAGAAACTGCCGGGGTCCAGATTTTGATAGATGGGTCGGATCCATTAGTGGCATCAAAGGCGCTTTCCACTGCTCAGATGCTGGTTCAGGTGAAATCCTTTGATATTCAAAAAAAGCGGTTGGAGAAAAGAGGTTTTAAGGGAAATATGGAATTCCCGATTAGTTTAAGCAGTCGGGTTTGGTATAATCCGAATATGGAAAGCATTAAATTTAATATTCCGGGTTTGGTGGGAGTGATTTTACAGAACATCACCGTCTTATTAACGGCTTTCGCTTTAGTCCGGGAAAGGGAAAGAGGAACTTTGGAGCAATTGATAATCACTCCGATTCGGCCTGCGGAACTGATTATCGGAAAGCTTATTCCCTATATTTTTATCGGGCTTTTTGATGTGCTTTTGGTGATTGCTTTGGCGGTATTCCTTTTTTCCGTTCCGATCAAAGGCAGTTTTCTTTTGCTGATGGTTTTATCTATTATATTTTTGTGGACAGCTTTAGGTTTTGGGCTGCTCATCTCTACTGTGGCCAAAAATCAACTGCAGGCCATGCAGGCCTCCGTTGCCCTGATTCTGCCCAGCATTCTCTTATCCGGTTTTATGTTTCCCCGGGAGTCTATGCCCGATGTGATTTATTTCATAGGAAATATCTTCCCGATCACTTACTTTTTAAAAATTTTGCGGGGCATTATTTTAAAAGGGATCGGAGTGGAATTTTTGCTTCAGGAAGTAATTTGGCTTACCGTTATGAGTGCCGGCATATTTATTCTTTCCGTGCTTAGGTTTCGCAAGAGATTGGATTAATCAGTTATTTCAGTTCCTTCACATAAGCCCGGTTTTTAACAATTTTAGTGATGCGGTAGATTTTATTTTCTGCCGTAATATATTCGTCCCCGACACTTAAAGGAAGAGAGGTATGGGTAAGGGTTTTATTATCGGCCATATTTACCACCCAGTAACCGGAAGGGTTAGGGGGTAAGTCTTTTCGGAGAGCGTCATCTTTGGTGAAAAGGGGAAGTACGATTATTATCAGTAAAAAAAATAACAAGGCAGGAAAAACTTTCTTCATGAGACAACCCTCATTTACCTTGGTTTTATTTGATAGTTTTTCCTGCTTTCTTTATCTTATGTATAATTTTCTTCCTCTTATAAAATTGTTTTATCTTAAGTTCTCTTCATTAAGGGGCTGCAGACTTTCCGGGATAAACCGACCGTTCTTTCTGATTAAGATATCATCGAAATAAATGCAGCCTCCGCCGTATTCCTCAGTTTGGATACAAACCAGGTCCCAGTGGATCGCTGATTTGTTTCCGTTATAGGCATCTTGATAGCAAGATCCCGGTGTAAAATGGAAGCTCCCCATAATTTTTTCATCAAAAAGAGTATCTTTCATCGGTTTTAATACATAAGGATTAACTCCTAGGGCAAATTCCCCGATATAGCGGGCCCCCTCGTCCGTGTCCAATATTTTGTTAAGCTTGTCTGTGTGATTGCTGCTGGCGTTGATGATTTTTCCCTGCTTAATTTCAAAACAAATGTTTTCATAAGTAATGCCTTGGTATACCGCCGGAGTGTTGAAGGTAATAGTACCGTTCACGGAATCTTTCACCGGCGCGGTGTAAACCTCCCCGTCGGGAATATTCAGTCTGCCGTCACACTTAACTGCGGGAATGTCCTTAATAGAAAAACTTAAGTCTGTACCCGGTCCGGTGATTCTTACCTGCTCCGTCTTATTCAACAATTCCACCAGAGGGTCCATGGCTTGGGACATTTTGCCGTAGTCCAGATTGCACACTTTAAAATAAAAGTCGGTAAAACTGTCTGTGCTCATTCCTGACAGTTGGGCCATGGAATGATTGGGATACCTTAAAACCACCCATTTGGTCTTGGGGACCCGGATTTGGTGATGGACCGGTTCCACCCAGTGTTTCATATACAATTGCATTTTTTCTTCAGGTACTTCACTTAATTCATAGATGTTTTCTCCCGCTCTGATGCCGATATAAGCATCCATATCATTCATGCGCATAGATTCCCATTTTGCAACCATCTCCAGTTGATCCCGCTGAATGTTTTTCAGCAATAGGCGGTTAACTTCCGGGTTTTTTATGGATATGAAAGGAAATCCACCTTTTTTGTAAACCTCGGTAATCAGTTCTTTGACCAAGGGAAGCTCAAAGCCTGTCAATTCAATCAATACCTTTTCGCCGGGTGCAAGTTTAAGGGAATAATTAACCAGGTTCTCTGCCAGTGTTTGAAATCTGGGGTCTTTCATTTATAGATTCCTCCTTTTGCCGGTAAAGGTTACCGGATAAAAATCATTTTAACAAATTGGATGAATTTTTACAAACAAGGAATGAAGATATCACTTCTCGAGTAGTCTTTTTTTGGATTACTCGTCCGTGCCAGGACGGGGATATCTCTCTTTTTGTATCATAATATCCTACAATAATTCTACACTAACAAGAGATTTCAAAAGTATTCCCCGGGTGCTTGATGTAAAAAGATATAGTTTAATAGAGGAATTTATCATATAATGTTGATAAAAGGGGAAGGAGGGATCGTGGTGCAAGGGATGGTTGTGCGGTGGGTGTTAAATGCCATTGCTTTGCTGATTACAGCCGCTCTGTTTCAAGGGATAGAAATTGCAGGGTTCTTATCTGCTTTTGTCGCCGCTATTGTCTGGGGAATTGTAAATGCAGTGATCAGGCCGATAGTTTTATTACTAACCTTGCCTCTTAATTTGCTTACCTTAGGTCTTTTTACGCTGGTAATTAATGGTTTCATGCTTAAGATTGTGGATGCTGTAGTGGTGGGGGTTACCATCCAAGGGTTTTGGTCGTTAATCTTTGGAGCGTTGGTGTTATCAATTATCAGCGGGATTCTGTCTTCCTTGGTAAGAGATATATAAAGCGTCTGATGAGGATGATAGATAAACTAAAACTTTGTTAAAAAGAAACTGATTAGTTCCTTTTCCCGGGAATTAGTCGGTTTTTTTGTTTGGGCAGACAGTGCATAATTAATCATTGATAAAAAATATTTATAATTTAATCCTTGGAACAAGGGGGATTTTACAGGAAATTTATCAAAAAGTGAATTTTTTGTTTATAAATATTTATTTTATTGCATAAATATGCTATAATCAAAACCGTATTTATAATTCATGAAAAGAGGCGATACTTATGGCCGTAGAGTTAAAGGAAGAATATTTTTCGGTTAATTTAAAAGGCAGAAGTTTTTTAACATTGATGGACTTTTCTCCCCTTGAAATCAGATACTTATTGGATTTAGCTCGAGATTTGAAAAAAAAGAAAAAGGCAGGAATCACGGACAATTTACTTAAGGGAAAAAATATAGTGTTGTTGTTTGAAAAAACTTCAACCCGGACCAGGTGTGCTTTTGAAGTAGCCGCCTTGGATGAAGGAGCACATGTAACTTTCCTAGATTCCAATAGCTCTCAAATGGAGAAAAAAGAGTCTTTGGAAGATACAGCAAAGGTATTGGGCCGGTTTTATGACGGGATTGAATACCGGGGTTTTAAGCAATCGGTGGTGGAAGATTTGGCTAAATACTCAGGTGTTCCGGTCTGGAACGGATTGACTGATGTGGACCATCCCACCCAAATTTTGGCTGATCTTATGACTATTGAAGAACATGTGCCCAAGCCGTTAAATAAGGTTAAGGTAGTTTTTGTCGGGGATACCAGGAATAATATGACCTATGCCTGGATGTACGGGTGCGCCAAAATGGGCATGCATTTTGTGGCGTTGGGACCAAAGGAACTCAGTCCCAGCGAGGAAATTTTGGCTAAGGTAAATAAGGTGGCCCAGGAAACAGGGGCGGTGATAGAATTTACTTCTGATCCTGATGCAGTAAAGGGAGCAGATGTTATCTATACTGATGTTTGGGCATCCATGGGTGAAGAAGACCAAATTCCGGAAAGAGTGAAGCTGTTAACTCCTTATCGAGTAAATATGGAGATGCTGAAGAAGACAGGCAATCCTAACGTTATTTTTATGCATTGCCTGCCGGCTTTCCATGATTTCGAGACTAAATTAGCCAAGGAACAAATGGAGAAAGGCTATGATATTCGGGAAGTAACCGATGAAGTATTTAGGAGCAAACATTCCGTGGTATTTGATGAGGCGGAAAACAGGATGCATTCAATAAAGGCGGTAATGGTGGCAACACTTTACGGCAATAATTAATACTAGGTACTGAAAATTTAACATATTAAGAAGCTATTAAAATATACAAAGCAAGGGCCAATTTATTTAGCCCTTGCCTTTTCATACTTTGATTATTCCTCAAAATATACTTTCCCATTTTCCAACTTAGCAATTCTGGCCAGGGATTCCACCCGTATACCCTCTTCCCTCAGTGCATGACCACCGTTTTGAAAAGCTTTTTCAATGACAATTCCCACACCTACCAACTCTGCCTTTGCCTGGCGTACGATTTCAATCATGCCCCGGACTGCTTCCCCTGTAGCCAAGAAATCATCAATAATCAGTACCCGGTCCTGGGCGTTTAAATAAGCGGAGGATACCATAATATCCACGTCTTCTTGTTTGGTAAAAGAATGCACCCGACCGCAATAGGCTTTATTGCTCATGGTGGAAGGGCGCTTTTTTTTGGCAAAAACCACCGGTACCTCTAAAGCTAATGCCGTCATTATGGCAATGGCGATGCCTGAGGCCTCCAGGGTAAGTACCTTTGTTATTCTTTCTCTTTGAAACTTCCGGGCAAATTCCCGGCCCATTTCCTGCATCAGCATCGGATCAATTTGATGGTTTAAAAAAGAATCAACTTTGAGGATTTCACGGGAAAGAATTCTCCCTTCATCCCGTATTTTTTGTTTTAGTAGTTCCATTTCTGCTACCTCATTTCCTATCTTTCTTCCCGGTCGTAGGGCAGACCCAAAGCTCCCGGCGTGCTTACCCGGCGGGTTT
>DUPU01000217.1 GCA_012838175.1 Clostridia bacterium | reverse complement strand
TCCTGGTGATGAAGGCGGAGAGGCCACACCTGTTCCCATTCCGAACACAGAAGTTAAGCTCTCCAGCGCCGATAGTACTTGGGACGAGAGTCCCTGGGAGGGTAGGTCATTGCCAGGATTAAATTTTAAAGCACACCCAAGGGTGTGCTTTATTAGTTTCACCATTGATTTAAGATGATAGCTTTTTGGACGTCATCATAAATTTTGCGGTAACGCATCCTCTGAGGTACTGCCCAGAGCGCTTCAAAGCCGTAGAGATACTCTCCTTTATAGAGAGATAAAAGCTTTGTTGCCAGCTCTTTCGTATTCCGGGTCTTGAATTCATCATATGTTCTTTCAAAAAGGTCGATATCGTACTCGATTTCTTCCCGACAGATAAAATATCGGTTATCCCGGCAGATAAATGCTTCTTCAATTCCCGCACACGCCAGGTCATTTTTCAGGTGCGCAAGATTAACAGCAATCAGGTTTTTTACGTTTTTTGATTCCGAATCCCACCAAAGGGCATTGAATATTTGTTCTTTGGTAGCCCCCCGGGTAGCCCCCCGGTCACCTGCATCAAGCAAAAAAGCTAAAAGTTCCCGGACCTTTTTCGTCCTGAAATTAAGAGTCTTTTTCTTTTCTCTGTCCTGATAAACGGTAAAGGCACCCAAGGTCTCAACGTACACTTTTTTCAGGCTGTACCCGGCAAATTCCATCATCTGCCGAGTGATTTCCGGTTCTATGTCGTTGTCATATGCAAATTTAAGAACCGGGTCGTAAGCCATCCGCAGCCGGAAATATTCATAGAGCCCATGTTCATAGCAAAGCTTTAGATAACGTCCGGTGAGAAGCACCGCATTTTTATCATCATTTGATGCAATGGCTGCCCTTGCCAGTAGTCCGTAGGCCAGGGAGGGATGAAGGAGCATGCCGGCCTTTTCTCCTGCTTCGATGCAGAGGCTTGCGCATTTAACGGCATTCGGATAATCGGCAATGGCGGAAAAATACCCCATCAGTCTGGCCAGGACCACGTTTTTTAAATAAGTCCCCCCTTTATTAAGATTTTCAAAGATTTCCCGCACGATATTTTCCTTGGGTGCATCAGTGAAAATGAGGCTGTAGGTGAGGCGCTGCATTTTCGCCCAGTGCATCTGAAAATCAGTTTCCGGTAAAGGGGCGCGTACTCGTCCGCCATGGTAAAATATTTTACAGCAGTATCAAAGGACACGTTTAATCCGTTCATTTTGTCAATAAAGGCATTTTGATAGTGGATTTCCGCTGCCAGCAAGTAGCCGGCCCACATTTCTTCATAGTTTCCGGTGGTCCTGAGCCGGTGTAGTTCCTCCAATAAGACGGATAAAGCACGTTCCCTGTCCCCCAGCATCTGATAAGCTTTGGCGGCATAAATGCCGGTGCTGTGCATGCCCAAATATGTCAGTTCATCTTGGGGAAGCCCTAGGGATTTTTCATAATAATAAATTGCATCCTTCATGTTGCCTCTGAAAAAGTGGATGGTAGTCAAATACCGTTCGAACCAACCCATTACCTTCAGATTGCCGGCCTGAGCAGAGGCCTCTATCATCTGCCTGGCAAGGGCATAGGCCTCCTTGGGCCGGGAATCCCAACAAAGGTTGTACAGCTTTTCAATGATCACCGCATAAGCCAGTTCGGTGGCGGGGTTGTCAAGTTTTGTCATCAGTTCATCAAGAAGCCTGTTGGATTCCCCGAAGGAGATGAAATTGCGTAAAACCCTGGCCTTGTGCAGGGTGGCTTCGAAATAGAGGCTTTTATCATCCTCCCTCAATAAAGGCAGTGCTTTGTCCGGCATGCTTTGGCTTGGACGAAATTGCCGACCACGGACAAAAATACTCCCTTGGCCACAAGAATCCGGGGATTTAGTTCGGTTATCTGATCAGGAAGTGCTTGGAACCAGATTCGGAGTTCGTTGAAATTGCCGGCTTTAATGTAATCTCTGTAACATGCGAGGATGATCTTTTCCAGCAGTTGGTTATCCTTCAAATCCAAGGCGTATTGAGCAGATTTTGAATACTGTTGTTTTTCATAATAATACCGGGCCGCTTTTTGTCTGAGCAAGAGTTTTTGAGGCTTGTCCATTGTTTCCTGCAGGCTTTTTTGGAATAAGGAATGGTAGCGGTAAAACCCGCCGCCAGATTTAATCGTGAAAATATTTCTTGATACCAGGCTTTCCAGGATGAACCTGGTATTTTTTTTGTTTAAGACCGCGTCCAGCATCGGGGCATCCGGTTCATCAAAGCAGGCCGACTGCTTAAGAAAATCCACCAGCTCACCGGGCAGGTTGTCGATACATTCATGCAATAGGTAGGCGTATAAAGCTTCGCTACCGTAGGCAGGAATGTCGCTTAAGGAAACGCCGTTTTCCAGCAAGACCTTGAAGGAACGGACCGCAAGAGGCCACCCCTCTGTGGTGGCGTAAATGGACGGATCGTTAAATTCTATGATTTCGGCGGTTTCTTCTTTGGTGAAGGCAAGTTCCTTTTGGGTCAGCTCCGTGATCTCCCCCCTGATTCTGAGGGGCATCAGGTCGTTCCATGGAGCCACTCTGCTGCCCAGGCAGATTCTGGCGTTTTTGGGTGGAAACCTGAACAGGTAGGTGATAAACTTTGTGACCTCGGCTTCTTCGATCGCATGTACATCATCCAGGACCAACACAAAATCTGCGGGGATGGTTTCAATAGCGCAAATCAGCGCGACCGCCAGGATGGAGATAAAATTATCTTTTCCGGAAAAGGGAAGATATTCTGACGGGGAAAAGTCAAACCCGGGAAAAGTCTGTTTAATTGCCTCACTAAGGGAGTTTGCGAAGGTAAGAATATCGTCCTCCCCGTCAAGGGAAAGCCAGACGGCATTTGGGGCAGAGTTTGCGATCTGCGCCAAAAGAGTTGTCTTGCCGAAGCCTGCACCGGCATGGATATAGGCGAGCTTTTTTGGATTGTTCAGGACGGTATCGATCAGACTTCTGCGGACGATATCTCCCCCGGCGGTTTTCGGGACTCTTATCCTTGCGCTTGGTACATTAAACATACAAATCACCCCCTAAATATTCCACTTATTACTATTATAACGGAAATCGACACAAATAGAGGAAAATTTTTTGAAACTAATCATAAAATACAATTTTGTTAACAGTTTTGTTAATGCCCGGTACTTTATAATTATGGTGGGACAGGTTTGTAGTGCTTAAACTGGAAACAGATGATGAATGCGAGGTAAAGCCGGATGAAAATAAAAGGAGATATCCAATATGAAGACTGCGGCGTCAGTGAGGAAGTGTTCCCGTGCAAGGGGAAATGCTGGGCAAGTAAAGAAGTCCTATATAATACCTTCTATTTAAAAGTCTGTCCATACTGCCGAATATCAACATCTCTGCCCTTTGGTCCTGACTTGAAGACGGCCACGATTTTTGAATGCGGTAGGCTGGGGTACGGCAGAGGGGTGACGGCGCAGCGAAATACGAGCAAGACTAATTCCTGTTCGTAGTTTATTTTAACATGGAATTAATTTGACAGAGTAAAGCTTGGGATAGTAAATATTAGCATCTTTTATCTGATAAACAATTATTTTTATCTACAATGGGCAGTTCAATCGCATTAAACTCAGCACTGATTAATTGATCAATCAAGATGATGATTCTTTGCAAAATCATTGTCTCTACCAGTTTACCGCCGCTAAACACCTTCAAAATCAAACATCCTCCCTCGGGAGGGAAAAAGGTGATAGAGTTACCGTTAATAGCAACGTCAGCTTAGCCATGAGATCCCTCAATTCAAAAAAGTTACAAGAATTTTTAGAGCATAAATCATCATTATGGTCCATAAATTTTAGGGAAAGTTCATATATTGCCGGAAAAGATTGTCATATAACGATATACAGCAAGGAGTTTCACAATGGGGGATAGCATTATGAACAATCTTATCCAAGGTATGGAAAAATATATCCAAAATATTCAAAATAAAATAAATGAGATTCAGAAACTGGCTCATGATTTTCAAGACAGCGTTTTAGAAGCTCAAAAATTTGCTGCGGATTTTCAAGAAACCATTATTGAAATGCAATTACTTGTGCAAAAATACATCAAAATTGCTTTAGCGGTTTTAGTTGCCGTTATCATAATATTTTTTATTCGGGATTGTTTTAACTGGTGGATGCTAGTCAGGATAAAAAAACAGAATCTGGAATTGCTGCAAAAGATGACACGTATCATTGCTTTACTGGAAGAAGATATTAAAAAAAAAGATAATAAGAAGTAATATTATGTGCCTCCTCGCCATAATATTTTTTTTCGGCTAAAAAAAGATTTTAAGAAATTATTAAGAATTATATTGGGGCTTTAATAAGATTTGCTTGATATCATTACCCTTAAGAAAAGATAAAAGGGTGTGATATAATTTGTTTACATTTAAATTTTGGCGTTGGAGTGATTCTTCATGAATATTTTAATTTGCGATGATGATAAAGAAATATTGGAGGCAGTCGGAATTTATTTAAAAAACGAAGGTTATAAAGTTTATAAAGCTTATAATGGATTAGAAGCTTTGGAGATTTTAGAAGAACAGGAAATACACCTGATTATAATGGATATTATGATGCCGAAAATGGACGGTTTAAAAGCGACTATCAAATTAAGAGAAGAAAAAAACATTCCGGTGATTTTGCTTTCTGCCAAATCCGAGGATACGGACAAAATAATCGGTTTAAATATGGGGGCAGATGATTATGTTACCAAGCCCTTTAATCCCTTGGAGTTAATTGCCCGGGTGAAGTCGCAGCTGAGAAGGTATACAACTTTGGGTAGTTTAGAAACAAAGAGCCATGTCTATAAGACCGGGGGGCTGGTAATAGATGATGAGAGCAAGATGGTTACGGTGGATGGGGAGGAGGTTAAACTTACGCCTGTTCAATATAAAATATTGAAGCTTTTAACCGCCAATGCCGGCAGAGTGTTTTCCATCGATGAAATCTATGAAAAGGTGTGGCAGGAAACGCCCTATAGTGCGGAAAATACGGTAGCTGTCCATATCAGAAAAATCAGGGAAAAAATTGAGATAAATCCGAAAGAACCAAAGTATTTAAAGGTGGTGTGGGGAATTGGATATAAGGTGGAAAAAATATAGCCATCACTGGATAACAAAAACCATTGTTTTTTTTATAGCCATACTGAGTTTTTCTTTTGGGATCACTACTTTTGCCAATATTGTGATAAAACATGACGGTAATTTCAGCCCGGCTTTTGAAAAAAGCTATTTTCAGGGAACTGAGTTTATGAGTGAAAGCAGTGATATCATTTATAATATTAAAGAAATTGTCCAAAAATACAAAAGTGAAGAACATATTTTAAGCGGCGGGGCCCTTTCGGAAGATGCCATCATAGAGGCAAAAAGGGATTTGTTTTATGAGTTCCGCGAGAACTCCAAAGATTATAACCCAAATTTATCGGAAGAAGAAAACTTTGAAATATTTCAAAAAAACAATGCCGGTAAAATTGCTCAGGCAAAAAATGAGCTGATTCAAAAACAACTGCAAAGATACCGGACTCTTCTAAAAAATTTGGAGAAATATCAAGGGGTCACCTATTATGCGAAAAAAGGTGAAACTGAAATTGCCAACAGTCCCAATAAAAGCGAAGTCTATTTCCGGTCCTTTCCGGCTTATATTATGTTTAAAGGATATGATGAACAGGTCTTCCCGGAAGAAATCAGGGAAAATGTCTATTATCATTGGATGTCTTCCCATAAATATGACCATGATCAGTTAGGGCCGGATGATGTAATCTATGTGGGATTTTCCCAGAGCTTTTTAGATCCCAGGATTGAACAATGGGAGGAGAACAAAACTATTGTTTGGAATAGCTTAAAATTAATGGTGGCTTCCTTGGCGGTACTTTTAGTGACTTTGGTCTATCTGGTGGTGGTGATAGGCATAAAGCCCGGTGAAAAAGAGATACAAATAAATTTTGTGGATCGGATTTATCATGATATTAATCTGATTATGTGCGGACTGCTGATTGGTTCATGGGTCGCTATTATGGTCACACTGGATCATTTCAGGTATGACCAACTGGTATTTCCCATCAGTTTTGCCATCGGGTCTATGGGATTAGTTCTGGTCCTTGCTTTGATAAAAAGCCTGAAAATGAGGAATTTTATCAAGCATAGTTTGATTTATACCGTCTGTTACAAGATATTTAAATTCTTTCAAG
>DUPU01000216.1 GCA_012838175.1 Clostridia bacterium | reverse complement strand
GGCTGGTATTGTTGGGTTTTGGTCAATTCAATTATACCATTCCAAGGGGGTTTTCTGTTGTTTTAATGTGCGTTTCTATATGAATTTTTCAAAGATCAAGCCCACATTGTAAGTGGGAAAGTTGAGTAAATAATATAAAAGTTAATTGGCATGATTTTTGCAACTATTAAAAAATGTGTAATATTTTTTGAAAAATTAAAACTTAATATTGATCAATCATATTAAGAAAAATCTTTAAAATAATGATATCTTTATATTCTATAAGTTTCCGAGTTAATTATGCCTAAAGTTAGTACCATGGCGATTAACCGATAGGGTATAAGTGGAAACATTTATGCCTCCCTTTTGGAAAGGAAACAAAGTAAAAGATGCTTAAACTATGTTTTGTACTGTAAAGCAGCTTTTATAAGCAGTATTTCCAAGGGGGGAATACTGTTTTTTTATTAATTTACAGCAGTATTGGAATGAAAGAAGCAAAGAACTAGTACAGTTGGAGCACTAATTTGTATAAAAAGCTGACATTTTAATAATAAATGTGTACAAAAAGTTGACAAGTTGATAACCGGTTGTGGTTTTTTTAGAGAAATAATTGCTGTTAAAAACTCTAAGTTAATAATTGGAGAGGCTTGATACCTGTCATTTGTTGTGACGGGATCAAATAAAAAATGGGGAGGAATGTGAATGAAGCTAAGAAAAATGTGGTTGAATATTAACGGAGCGAATCGTATGTTTGCCTGTAACCCGGAAAAAGATTCTCTGGCTGATGTATTACGCCGCATGGGTCTTACAGGGACTAAAATTGGCTGTGGAACAGGTGTTTGCGGAGCATGTTCAGTGATTCTTAACGGCAAAGTTATCCGCTCATGTACCAAAAAGATTAGGACAGTGGAGGAGTATAGTAAAGTTATCACAATTGAAGGTATCGGCACTCCTGCTAACTTACACCCCTTGCAAGTGGCATTCATGAATTGTGGTGCTGTACAGTGCGGTTTCTGCTCTCCCGGTTTTATCGTCTCTGCTTATGCTCTACTCTTGGAAAACAATAATCCTACTCGGGAAGAAGTGCGTGCTTGGTTCCAGAAACATCGGAACGTATGTCGCTGCACCGGTTATAAGCAAATTGTTGATGCCGTAATGGCAGCGGCTAAGGTTGTACGCGGTGAGGCAACTATTGAAGATATTACTTTCAAGCTTCCTGAGGACAAAGAGTATTACGGTAAGCCCCTGGTGCGACCCACAGCTCTGGCGAAGGTGTGCGGACTGGCCGACTATGGAGATGATCAGGCACTGAAGATGCCTCCCGAGACACTTCATGTAGCGATAGTTCAGCCCAAAATTGCCCATCATGCCAAAATCTTAAAGATAGATACCTCGGAAGCGGAAAAGATGCCTGGAGTAGTGAAAATTATTACTCACAAGGAACTAAAGGAAGCGGGGGGCTCCAATGTAATGGCAGAAGCTCATTTCCATGAACGCACAACGGTAATGGTGCCGAGCCGCAAGGTATTGTGCGAGGATAAAATATATCGTTATGGTGATGTTGTGGCCCTGGCTGTTGCAGATACAAAGGATCATGCCCGTGCTGCTGCAGATAAAGTTAAAGTGGAAATTGAGCGGCTTCCTGAATATTTGAATTATTTGGATGCAGTAACGCCGGATGCTATCCGAGTTCATGAAGATACACCTAATATTTTCTCCATGCAGCCGGTTTTAAAGGGTGCAGGTTTGGAAGAGCCTTCCAAGGTGAAAGAAATAATAGACAATTCGGCTTACAGCGTTGAGGGGAGCTTCCATTCTACCCGGCAGCCTCATTTATCCATTGAGGGTACTACTGTGCAGGCTTATTTTGATGAGGATGATTATTTAACAATCCAATGCAAGTCTCAGGGGGTTTATTCGTCTATCGGCCGTATCGGCAATTCAGTGGGTGTACCCAAGGATAAAATACGCATTGTGATGAATCCTACCGGGGCCAGCTTTGGTTGGTCAACCAATGCCGGAGACATTTGTTTGGCGGCAGCTGCCGCTGTGGTAACCAAGATGCCTGTTGCCCTCTCTATGACCTATGAGGAGCATCAGCATTTTTCCGGAAAACGCATGCCCAGTTATTCTAACGGTAAGGCAGCTTGTGATGAAAACGGGAAAATTACTGCTGTTGAATTTGATTTTGGTTTGGATCATGGAGCTTATTCCTGGGGTGGGGATGATGTTATGACTAAACCGGCTCGATTTGCTTTCTTTCCTTATTATGTGCCAAATGTGGCAGGGTTAGTCCGGGTTGCCAATACCAATCATAATTTTGGGACCGCTTACCGCAGCTATGGTTCTCCTCAGGCGTATACTTTATCTGAAGCTTTGATAGACATGTTAGCAGAAAAAGCAGGAATTGATCCTTTTGAATTCCGTTGGAGAAACATTGCCCGCCCCGGAGATACCAATATCAACAGCTATCCTTTCCGCCAGTACCCCATGGAGGAAATAATGAAGATCATGAAACCATATTACGAAAGAGCGGTGAAAGAAGCGAAGGCTGCCGATACTCCCGAGAAACGCCGCGGTGTCGGTTTGTCCTGGGGTGGTTTTAATGTTACGGAAGGCGGAACGGACAGTTCCTCTGTAGCAATTGAACTAACCCCGGAAAATACCTTTATTAAATATGACACTTATCAAGAACTAGGGCAGGGAGGAGATATCGGTTCCCTGATGTTAACACTGGAAGCCCTTAAACCATTGGGTGTTACTCCTGATAAGATCAGGCTGGTGCAGAATGATACTAAGCTTTGTCCGGATAGTGGTATGTCAGGGGCCAGCCGTACTCACTTTATGAGTGGTAAAGCTACCATAATTGCTGCTGAGAAATTGATTAATGCCATGCGCAAACCGGACGGTACCTTCCGTACCTATGAAGAGATGGTGGCTGAAGGCATTCCTACAAAATATTATGGTACTTTCCAGAATGTCACTATTCCCGGACTTTGCCGTTTGGACCCCAATACCGGTATTGGAGATCCTACTCCCGCCTATACCTATTGTCTTAATTTAGCGGAGGTAGAAGTAGACACTACTACCGGTAAAACAAGAGTACTTCGTTTCACCTGTGTGGATTGTGTAGGTAAGATCGGTAACATCGATGCCGTTAACGGGCAGGCTTATGGCGGTATCTCTCATAGTATTGGCTTTGCCCTCAGTGAGAATTATGATGATGTGAAAAAGCATGCCAATATGCTAGGTGCCGGTGTGCCGTATATTCAGGATATACCTGATGATATAAATGTAATTCATTACGAAAGACCGGATGAAATTGGACCTTTTGGTTCCTCCGGTGCTTCCGAGGCTTTCCAGTCTGCAGGGCATGTTGCTGTCTTAAATGCTATTTATAATGCTTGTGGAGTACGTATCTTTGAGATGCCCGCGACACCAGAAAAGGTGAAGGCTGGATTAGATATTCTCGCCTCCGGAGGCAAGATTGAGCCTCCGAAAAAATATTTCCTTGGATCTGATCTTTACGATGAACTGGAAGAGATTAAAGCAAATCCGGTAAAATATGGGGGTAACGACTTCTTTATTCCTTTGGGAGATGCAGATGCTGAGAGATTCTTCTAATTACAGTTATCCATTTAAATTTACCTATGCCCGAACTGTGCATATTTGCACAGTACGGGCATATTAATAATATCCATTATGATAAAATCTAAACCAGTATTAAAATAATATTAAAAGAATTTATTAAATGGAGTTTTATATGGAAAGTTTTAAGAAGCAAATAAAAAATTGTTTACAGGATGAACCTCCTTTTTGTACTGCGGCTTGTCCTTTCCAGTTTGATATTATTAGCTTTATATCCAAGATACAGCGGGGTGGCTTTAACACTGCTTACAGGAGCTATCTAAATGCGGTGGGATTTCCGGGTATTGTATCCCAGTTATGTGATGAGCCCTGCAAAAATGTATGTCCAAGGCGGATAACAGACAAAGCTGTTGATCTGAAACTCCTGGAAAAAGCCGCTATAAACTATGCCCGGAATTTAAAACCTAATAATTATAATCTTCCTCCTAAAAACAAAAGAATTGCTGTTATCGGCGCCGGAATCAGTGGACTAGGATGTGCTCTTCGCTTAGCATCGAAAAAATACCAGGTAACAGTTTTCGAGAAAACAGACCGGATCGGCGGACATCTCTGGAGCCTTTTACCTCCGGAAGTTTTTTTAACCGATATTCAACAGCAGTTTTGCTATGAAAAATATGAATTATGTTTGAATACGGAAATAAAAAGTTTGGATAATCTGGAGTTTGATGCCATATATGTGGCTACCGGTGCAGGTGGGGCAGATTTCGGACTGAAGCGAGATGAGCACGGTGCTTTTGCCAGTAATAAACCCGGAGTTTTTCTTGGTGGTGAGTTATGCGGGAAAAACATTGTAGAAGCCATAGCTGACGGGCTTCATGTGATAACAGCTATAGAGCGTTTCCTCAAGGCAGGAACGATGAACCAGCCCGAACCGGGGAGCGGTACCAGAATAAAAATGAATACAGACTTAATAGTGCCAATGGAACCTGTAATTCCTGCACAGGGGGAAGTCTATACCCAAGAAGAAGCAATGGCAGAAGCAAAACGCTGCTTGCAGTGTTCCTGTGATGCTTGTATTCGCCATTGTGATTTAATGCGGTATTATGGCAAATATCCGAAACGAATTGGTGAAGAAGTTGAGGTTACGGTCCATCCCGGGACTTTGGACGGAAATGGTACTGTTGCTACTCGCCTCATTTCCACATGTAATCACTGCAGCCTGTGTAAAGAGATTTGCCCCCAAGAGATTGATACCGGTGATTTTCTCCTACAAAGCCATCGGGCTATGCGGGAAAAAGGAGCGATGCCGTGGGCGTATCATGATTTTTGGCTACGTGATATGGATTTTGCCAATGGGGATGCGGCGGCACTTTGCAAGAGTTCTCCGGGTTATTCCCAAAGCAGGTACATGTTTTTCCCCGGTTGTCAGCTAGGCGCTTCTGACCCAAGATATGTTACCGAGAGTTATCGTTTTTTATTGGAACATTACCCGGATACAGCATTGATGTTAAGTTGCTGCGGTGCCCCTGCTGATTGGGCGGGAGATGAGCCCCTGCTCCAGGATGCCATGGTAAAGCTAAAGGAGAAATGGATTTCCTTGGGAAAGCCTATAGCTGTTTTTGCCTGTCCTACCTGCCGGCAGATGTTCCACAAGTATCTTCCCGAAATTGAAGGTCAGTTTCTTTATGATTTAATTTTAAAACTTGGGGTATCTCCGTCCATTGACGCCGCCGGAGAAATTGTTTCGGTTTTTGATCCATGTACCAGCCGGCATGAGCCGGAATTACATCAAGCAGTCAGGGAACTGACAAAACAAGCAGGTTTTTGTCTTGAACCCCTTCGTTATGAGGGTAAGTTTGCCCGATGCTGCAGTTGGGGTGGTCAGGTATCCATTGCCAATCCTTCTTATGCCCGAGAGGTAATTAAAGTAAGGATTGCTGAAAACAACCATCCCTATATTGCTTATTGTATCAATTGCCGGGATATTTTTTCAGCAGCAGGAAAACCTTGTTACCATATACTTGATGTGTTATTCGGCTTGAATAGGCCTCGGCGCAAACCGCCTACTATATCTGAGCGTAGAAACAATAGAGTTATTCTTAAAAGAAAGCTGAGAAAAGAGTTTTGGAAAGAAGAGGTAGTGAAGGAGCCAATGGAGAACAAAATTAAGTTAGAAATCTCGCCTCAGTTGAAGCAAAAGCTCCATGATCAAATGATTCTGGAAATAGATGTTCAGTCTGTGGTGGAATACTGTGAAAGCAGTGGCAGAAAAATTGTTGATGTTCACACTGGTTCCTTTATCGGACATTTAGTTATAGGCAACATGACATATTGGGTGGAATACCGGCAGGAAGCTGATGGACGGTTTACACTGCTTAATGCTTACAGTCATCGGATGAAGATTGAGGAGGCATAATCAGTTGAAGGAAGATAAAAAACTTATTTGTCATCTTTGTAAGGAGGAGCTTAAGCGAGCAAAAACTTTTTTTAAATATTTAGGGCATAGCTTCCATACAGATTTGCTGAGATGTCCGAAGTGCGGCCAGGTGTTTATTCCGGAGGAACTGACAAAAGGGCGTATGGCGGATGTTGAGATGCAATTGGAGGATAAATAGCAATAGTGCCTGCCCAGTCTAGCTTCAAATTGATTGTCAAGGGTGTGGCGGATTATTGCTGTTCATACTGTGATTAACTTAAACCGAAAAAGCTGGTGCCAAACTGCTTAGGAGGACTAAATGACAGAAGCAAAAAAAGTAATTCATCTTACTGAAAGCGTATGTCCGGTGTGTTTGCGTAAAATACCGGCCCGGCATGTTTTACAGAGCGGTAATATTTATATGGAAAAAACATGCGAAAATCATGGGGATTTTTCCACAATTATCTGGCGTGGAGAGGGTAAGCCTGATTATTATTCATGGAAAAAGAACAAAGTTCGTTCTCAACCTCAAAAATGCCTGAGCAAGGTGGAAAAGGGCTGTCCCTATGACTGCGGACTATGCCCCGACCACAGACAGCAAACCTGTTGTGTCTTGTTAGAGGTGACAGAGCGGTGCAATCTCAACTGCAATGTTTGTTATGCCAATAGCAGAAAAAAAGCTTCAGATCCCTCTTTTGAGACGATAAAAAAGTGGCTGCAGCACCTTGCTGATGCCGGAAAGCCTTTTATTCATTTATCCGGCGGGGAACCGACGGTCAGGGATGATCTTCCGGAAATAATCAAAATGGCAAAAGATATGGGTTTTCCTTATATCCAGTTAAATACAAACGGGCTTAGGCTTGCCCAAGATCCGGAGTATGTTAAAGCACTTAAAGAATCAGGTTTGTCTTCGGTTTTTATGCAATTCGACGGGACAAGGGCGGAAATCTACCGAAGGCTTCGGGGAAGAGATTTGTTGGGTATAAAGGTAAAAGCAATTGAAAATTGCGGTAATAATAAATTGGGCGTGGTGCTTGTACCCACAATCGTTCCAGGTGTAAATTCAGGAAATATTGGAGAGATTGTCCGTTTTGGGATGTCAAAAATCCCTGATGTCAGGGGGATACATTTTCAACCGGTAAGTTATTTCGGAAGATATCCTGACCCGCCCCGGGATGAACAAAGGATTACTTTACCGGAAATCATCAGGGAAATCGAAAATCAAACCGAGAGCCTTATTCAGGTTGAAGATTTTGCCCCCTCTGGATGTGATCACGCTCGGTGCGGATTTCATGGGAGTTTTGTGCTGATGCCGGATGGAAGTGTCAAAAAATTGACACCGTCAAGCAATAATACATGCTGCACTGGAGAAAGGAACATTTCTCCTGTAGAAAAAAACCAAAACTTTGTCTCCCGGCGATGGGTAAGAGAAGACGAAGAGGAGAATCAGATCCGTGCAGAGCATGAAACGGACGGGTTTGATTACTTTATCAAACGAATAAAAACCTACGGATTTACAATTACCGGAATGGCATTTCAGGATTGCTGGAACTTGGATTTGGAAAGGCTTAGTGAATGCAGCTTGCACGTGCTAAGCCCTGATGGCAGGATCATACCATTTTGTGCATATAATCTCAGCAGTGCAGAAGGGAAAACATTATACCGAGGGCATGTACAAAGATTTTCCTTTTTTGAAGCGGAAAAGAAAACCGAAGGCTGCCTGGTATGCGGAAAGGAACTAATCTACGGAGAATCCGCTTCTACCGAGCTTTGTCAGGTCTGCGGAAAAGAATATGAAACATATATTAAATGTCCCGAGGGCCATTATATCTGCAGCTTATGCCACAGCATGGATGTTCTTGGCAGGGTGGAACAGGTAATTGCCGGCAGTGCAGAAACAAACCCAATGAAACTTATAAAAAAAATATTTAATCTTTCCGGCTTAAATATGCATGGACCGGAGTATCATAGTATTGTTCCGGCAGTTCTTGTAGCTGCGTTTCAGAATTTATCAGGGAAAAAAGATAGGACATTAATCAGGGAAGCAATCAAAAGGGGAAGTTATCTAGCCGGCGGTAGTTGTGGATATTATGGTGTTTGCGGTGCATGTGTGGGAACTGGCATTGCATTTTCAATTATTAATAATGTTACACCCTTGTCTTTAGAAAAACGCGGTGAAGCAAATATCCTTACCGGTCGTGCTCTGCTGGAAATAAGCAAATTTGGTGGCCCGAGATGCTGTAAACGTGAGGCTATCACCTCCATTAAGACTTTTATGAAAAACACAGCTTATTTTAAATCTATTGACGATGCTGAATATATTTGTAATCAGCATCAGAAAAACAAGGAATGTTTAGGGAAAAAATGTCCTTATTATGGCACATAAACAAAAATGAAAGGTTATCATTGAGGCAGAGTCCCCATTATCCGAAAAGTAAAATCCTATTTAAAAGATCCTTTATGATCCTTTATAAAGTTGAACAAAAAGTTGACAACATAGCGCAAAATTTGTGTATTGTATTTTTAACCAGATTGTGTTAACATTTTAATAGGGAAAATTTAATAGATTGTGTATTTAGGTGCTGTTGATTTAAGGTCAACGGGTAAAAGGGAACCAGGTATAAGTCCTGGACGGTCGCGCCACTGTAAACAAGGAGCTTCGCTTTTTAAACCACTGGGTAAAATTCCTGGGAAGGTAAGGCGGAGTGATGATTGTGAGTCAGGAAACCTGCCTAAATATGAAGCATTTTTAACCTTTCGCTGGAAAAGGGGGGCTTAGATTGGATGGTTGTTTAACCTCATTTTCTTAAGGGAAATGAGGTTTTAATTTCTAGCCATAACAACTCCTTTGTTTTGCCCGGTCTGAAATCGGGCCGGGTTGAAATTTTTTAAAAAATCCATGAAAATATATTTTCTTGGTTACAATTGAATATATGTCTTTAAGGTGCCTTTAGAAGGAGAATAGGGAAACCGGTACCATGCCGGTGCGGATCCGCCGCTGTAATCGGTGACAAATCCCCGATATGTCACTGTCCGAGATATTGGATGGGAAGACGTGGGAGGAGGATGACACGAGAGCCAGAAGACCTGCCTTTAAGAAAGCCGTGAACCAAAGGAGACTGGTAAGGCTTAACTGTTATTAGGTGTATTCCCCCTTTTCCGTGTAAAGGGGGAATTTTTGTGTGATTAAATGGTAATTTTGATAAATAATAGGAAAAATAGGAGTTGGTGCTATGAAAAATCAATTGTTGATGTTTCTTGCCTTGATCATAGTGGTGCTGATGATGTGTTTTCCCCAGCCGGCTTATGCCATGCATATTATGGAAGGCTTTTTGCCGGTCAAATGGTGCGTTTTTTGGTATGTTTTAAGCTTACCTTTTGTCATTATTGGGATTGTTTCTATTTCCCGAAAAGTGGCAAAAAATCCGGAACTAAAATTATTGCTGGGGGTTGCAGGCGCCTTTGCCTTTGTTTTATCTGCTTTAAAAATTCCTTCCGTCACCGGGAGCAGCTCCCATCCCACCGGTGTCGGATTGGGTGCCATACTTTTTGGTCCTTTTGCCATGAGTGTTATCGGCTGCATTGTATTATTGTTTCAGGCAGTTTTACTGGCTCATGGGGGATTGACCACATTGGGAGCCAATACCTTTTCCATGGCGGTGGTGGGACCTATGTTGGCCTATTGGGTTTTCCGCTTAGGGAAAAAATTAGCTCTCTCTCAGGAAATAACCGTTTTTTTGGCGGCATTACTAGGCAATTTAATAACTTATGTTACTACATCACTTCAATTGGCACTGGCACATCCGGATTCTGTCGGCGGGGTGACTGCTTCAGCTGTGAAGTTTCTAACCATTTTTGCTGTGACTCAAATTCCATTGGCCATCAGTGAAGGATTATTAACTGTCATTGTGTTTAAGTTTTTGTCTACTTACAGCAGAAATGAATTAAGCTTGCTGAATCTGTTTGCCAAGGAAAAGGAGGCGTAAACATGGGAAAGTCATGGATAATAATAGTATTATTGGTAGTAACTTTGACTGTTGTTCCCCTTTTTATCAATCAAGGTTCTGAGTTCGCCGGAGCAGACGGCCTGGCGGAAGAGGCAATTATTGAGATTAATCCTGATTATCAACCTTGGTTTGCTCCCTTATGGGAACCGCCGGGAGGGGAAACGGAGAGTCTTCTTTTTGCCTTGCAAGCTGCCCTAGGAGCAGGATTCTTGGGATATTATGTGGGTCTAAAAAGAGGGCGTACTAAAACAGAGACTGGTATAATGCAATCTAAATAAAAATATGGTTATTGCATGTTGGTTCATTAGATGCTAAGCTAGTTAGGTGTCAGTTGGATAGAATATACATATAATTGAGGGCAGGTAAATTTATGGATAGGATTGATTTTAACTTACCGGTACCGGGAATACGATTATTTGAACAGAATAAAATTTTGGTGCTGGCATCTGAAAAAAGGCTTTATACCTTAAACTCTTCTGTATTGGGAGGAGGGTTTCAGACTCCTTATTTCGTGGTAAATCAACAGGTAATTAAAGGCTATGATGGAGAAAACCCTATGGAGGATCTCATCAAGGGGATTCAAAAAATAGGCCTTAACCCTGATGATTCTACGGGAATGATGACTGCAGCTCATGTTAAGGATGCCTCGATAGAATTTGAAATCGGGCGGGATATATCAGTTACTGCTATAGCCACAGCGGGAACAAGCAATGCTATGGCGGCGGGGGGGACCCCGCCTCCTAAATGTTATAGCGGAGCCGGGACAATTAACATAATAGTTCTTGTGGACGGGAACTTAAGTGAAGGGGCGATGGTAAATGCCGTTATCACTGCTACAGAAGGAAAAACTATGGCCCTGCAAGATTTAGAGATAAAAGACGTGTTTACGGGAGAACCTGCTTCCGGTACATCCACAGATGCAGTGGTGGTTGCCGTAACAGGAAAGGGTGAAAAGCTTCCCTATGCCGGAACGGCCACTGAAGTTGGGGGTATGATTGGTCGTACCGTACGAAAATCAGTTACTGAGGCTGTGAGGCGATATTTAAAATATAAAGAAACTAATTCTTAACCACGGTAACTTGAAAAGCAAGGAGGAAAAGGATATGAAAAAATCAATAATTCCAATTATAGTAATGATTTTAATATTAAGTTTGGGGTTGGGTTGTGGGTCTAATAACCAAAACGGTGATCAAGAACAAATCGTAACAGGGGAAAACAAAACAGTTTTCGACAGCCTGGGAAGAGAAATAAGTATTGAGGAATATCCTGAAAAGATTATATCTATCAGCCCCGCGATAACCGAAATTTTATTTACCTTGGGATTAAATGAGGAAATAATCGGGGTGTCCAATTATTGTGATTATCCGGAGGAAGCTCAAAACAAGGATAAGGTGGGAGGATTTGAAGACCCTAATGTAGAAGTGATTGTGGCGAAAAAACCTGATTTAGTGTTTGCATCAGCGGGAGTACAGGAAGAATTAATTAAGAGGCTGGAAGAATTAAACATTAAGGTGGCTGTTTTGGATGCGGATAATATTGAGCAGGTTATAGAAAATATTATTATAACCGGAAAAATTACCGGAAAAGCAACTGAGGCAGAAAAAATAGCTGCAGAAATGACTAATAAAATGAAAGAGATTAAGACAAAAGTAAAGGACCGACCTAAACCGAGAGTTTTTTTCGAAGTATGGGATGATCCGTTAATGTCGGCCGGGTCCGATAGTTTCATTCACAGCATTATTACAGATGCCGGCGGAATAAATGTGGCGGCAGATAACAATGAAAGGTATTATACCTATAGTTTGGAAAAATTGCTGGAAGTGGATCCGGAGGTTTATATTATTAATACCCATAGTCATACTCCGGATGATATAATTAATAGAAACGGTTATGATGTTTTAAGCGCCGTCAAGAATAATAAGGTTTATACGATTGATGACAGTTTAATCAGCAGGGCCGGGCCAAGAGTAATTCAGGGTTTGGAGGAAATTTCCAAGATTATTCATCCGGAGGTTTTCTAATAACATATAGTTTTTTATTTTGAATATAATGAGGGTCAACCCTTGTTAGGAAACACGTGGAGAGGAACATGAATTTAATCGGAAAAAGAAAACGCTGGAGAGCATTATTAATAATAAGCAGTCTTGCCCTTTTTGTTATCAGTGTTTATTCCACAACTTTAGGACCGGCTGATATTTCCTTTACAGACGCGGCCGGAATTATTTTCGGTAAAATTCCTTATTTTCAGAATTTTATTGATTTGAACGGATATTCTGAAGTACATCAGACTATTATCTGGTCATTGAGAATGCCCAGGGTAATTTTAGCTGCATTGGTCGGAGGGGCTTTAGGGGTGGTGGGAGCTACCTTTCAGGGATTTTTCAAAAACCCCATGGCTGATCCTTCGGTAATCGGGGTATCCTCCGGGGCAGCTTTAGGTGCTACCATAGTCATTGTTACCGGAATAGGCGGCTTTTTGGGGATGATGAGGATTCCCTTATTCAGTTTTTTAAGCGCTCTTTTAACTACCTGGCTGGTTTATACCCTAGCTCGGATAGGCAATAGAGTAATGGTCCATACCCTATTATTGGCGGGAATTGCCCTCAGTTCTTTTTTGCAAGCCATGATATCCTTTTTAATGGTGATGAATACAGATCAATTGGAAAAAGTCTATTTTTGGATTATGGGCAGCTTTGCCAACACCAACTGGGGGCATGTAGGAATTGCCGCACCTTTAATATTTTTTGGTGTGGTCCTTTTAATATTTTTCGCGAAAGAATTAAATGCTATGGTTTTCGGCGATAGTACCGCCCATCATTTGGGCATTGATTTAGAAAAGTTAAAAATTGTTTTGTTGGCAATAGCATCCCTAACTATTGCCGGTGCTGTTTCTGTTTGTGGAATTATCGGTTTTGTCGGTTTAATCATTCCTCATATTGTGCGGATAATGGTGGGACCTGACCACAGGATTCTGCTTCCCATGTCCTTTTTAATTGGCGGAATATTTATGGTGATAACCGATACCTTTGCCCGGACCTTTTTCGCTCCGATGGAAATTCCCATTGGTGTTATTACCGCTATGTTTGGGGGTCCCTTTTTTATTTATTTGTTGAAGAAAAAGAAGGATAGCGCTTTTTAGGAGGAGTTTTCGTGGATAGAGCGATTGAGGCCAGAGATCTTACCTTTAGTTATGGCAATGGAAATATTATTTTAAAAGAATTAACTTTTGAGATCAAGAAAGGTAGTTTTATCAGTATTATCGGACCCAATGGATCCGGTAAATCTACCTTGTTAAAAAATCTATCTGCAGAACTGTCCCCGGAGGCAGGGGTGGTCCTTTTAGAAAACCAGGATATCTTTAAAATAAAGAAAAAAAACTTAGCCAGGAATTTGGCGGTGGTACCTCAGGATACCGGTGTAGATTT
Source organism: Clostridia bacterium (assembly GCA_012838175.1). Classification (GTDB taxonomy): domain Bacteria; phylum Bacillota; class Dehalobacteriia; order Dehalobacteriales; family Dehalobacteriaceae; genus DUPU01. The sequence goes on along the minus strand of DUPU01000216.1, from coordinate 33,754 downwards.
TGCCTTTTCCGTGATGGAAACTGTTTTAATGGGCAGAATGCCCCATCAAAAAAGATTTCAGGGGGACAGTGAAAAAGACTTGGAAATTGCCAGGTGGGCCATGGAACTTTCCAATGTCTGGCACCTGAAGGATCGGTTAATCAACGAATTAAGCGGCGGAGAAAGGCAGAGAGTAATTGTAGCTAGGGCTTTAACTCAGGAACCGAAGGTTTTGCTTTTGGATGAGCCCACCTCACATTTAGACCTTCAACATCAGTTGGATTTGCTGGAGTTAATGGATAATCTTAACAGAACTAAAGGCCTGACCGTAATAGCTGTCTTACACGATTTGAATTTTGCTGCTCAATTCAGTGAAAAAATAGTCTTGTTAAACAAAGGGAAAATAGTTGCCTATGGAGACCCGAGTGAAGTATTAACCAGCGAAAATATTCGGGAAATCTATCATGTGGAGGTGGCTGTGTCCACCAACGAGATTACAGGAAAGTTAAATATCATTCCTTTAAGCAAAGAAAAGAATAGAAAGACCAAGACGGAAGAAATTAAAATTCACCTGCTTTGCGGCGGAGGCAGCGGAGTTTTTTTAATGGAGCAGCTCCAGATGTATGGCTGTCAAATTAGCTGCGGGGTATTAAATGTAGGGGATTCCGATTGGAGAAAAGCCAAAGAGATTGGAGCGGATGTTTCCGAAGAGGCACCTTTTGCTCCCATTTCCGAGGAAGCTCTGAAAGTTAACCTGGAATTAATTCAGAAGGCAGAATTGATTATAGTTTTGCCGGTACCCTTTGGAGAAGGGAATCTGGCCAACTTAAGGCAGGTTTTTGATGCCCAAAGAAACCATAATAAAAGAGTAATTATTGTGGAACAAGGTGACTTTGATAAAAGGGATTTTACCGGTGGGCAGGCTGATAAAATAATTGATCAAATGTTTCATCACGGTGCCGTTAGGGTAAATAGCATTAAGGATGTATTAGACATGATATAAAATAATCTAATCAAAAGTCTCTTACTAATAAAAATAATTAATTTGACGGAAACAAGGTTACCTGTTTAGAATTAATTGATTATATTGGCAACACTATTTGATTTCAGTAAGGAGTAAGTCATGATTTATTTAGATAATGCAGCAACCTCTTTTCCCAAGCCGAGAGAAGTGTGGCAGGCGATGGAAGAACATTGGTTTCATAAGGGGGGAAATCCGGGTCGTTCCGGACATCGGCTTTCGTTGGAAGCGGGTCGGGTTGTAACCCAAACTCGGGAAGCATTAGCGGAAATGTTTCATGGGGAAAGTTCCCGGCAGATAATTTTTGCTTCCAATGCTACGGATGCTATAAATATGGCATTAAAAGGAGTTCTAAAACCGGGGGACCATGTCATTACCACCAGTATGGAACATAATTCTGTTCTCCGCCCTCTGCGGGATTTTGAACAAAGGGGCGGTGGTTTGTCCATTGTGCCTTGCACTAAGGAGGGATTTGTTTCTGTCGAAAGAATCCGTAAGGAAATCAAAAGGGAAACCAGATTGGTGGTAGTGGGCCATGTATCTAATTTAACAGGTACTATTCAGCCGATAGAAGAAATCGGGCGAATATGTCGGGAAAAAGGCGTGTTGTTTATGGTTGATGCCGCCCAAAGTGCCGGGGTAATGCCCATAGATGTACAAAAGATGTGGATTGACCTTCTTGCTTTTACCGGGCATAAAGGGCTTTTCGGACCCCAGGGCACAGGCGGCCTTTATGTGGCTCCCCATGTGGAGGTGCAGCCTTATCGTTTGGGAGGAACGGGGAGTCGTTCCGACAGCCAGTACCATCCGGATTTTATGCCTGACAGGTTGGAGGCGGGGACATTAAATGCTTTTGGGCTGTCGGGTCTTTTGGCCGGGGTGGAGTTTATAAAAAAAGAAGGTATGAGCAAGATCCGGGAACGGGAAGCATTTTTAACCGTTCGTTTGGTGGATGGCTTAAGGGCAATTAAGGGAGTAGAGGTTTACGGCCCTTTATCTCATGAAAAACGTTCCTGTGTGGTTTCCTTTAATATCGCCGGCTTGGATGGGGCCGAGGTGGCCTTTGTTTTAGATAACCGATTTGAGATAATGACCCGTCCGGGATTACATTGTGCCCCTTTGGCTCATGAGACCATGGGAACTTTTCCTCAAGGTGCCATCAGAATGTCTGTGGGGTACTTTAATAGTGAAAGAGATATTGATCAGGCCTTAGAAGCGGTGGCCTTAATTGCCGAAGAGGGGAAATAGATATTAAGCTGTATTACGGTTTAATAAGGTAAGCGGGGAAACCCGCTTTTTTTATTTTATTAAAACATTTTCTCACGATAACTGATAGGATGACAATATCACAAGATAAACACAATTTTATCAAAAACGGTCTTTACAAAAAGACGGAAATAAATTATACTTTAAATACCCTATAGGGGTACGTGGTAGGTATAATGAAAGAATGTTTTTTTGACAGGAGGTTTATTATGCAGCATGGTTAAAAACTATTATATTAAAACGAACCGGACCTTTAGCGTTTTAAGAAAAAATGCCTGGGTGTTTACCTTATTGGTAGCCATAGGAGGATTGTGGGAACCAAAATTGGGGCTTCTTGTAATCCTGATTATGGCCGGTTTAATGATTACCGGTTTTTTTACGGGAAGATTTTGGTGCGGCAATATTTGTCCCCACGGCAGTTTGTTTGACCGGTTTCTTTTGCCTTTCAGCCGAAATGTAAAAATACCGAAGATATTAAAATCAAAGATTTTTATTATAGTTTTTTTTATTTTCTTTATGTATAATTTTTCCCGGAAGATCATAAATTCTTTTCATGCTTGGGGTACTTTCGATTTTTTAGACAAATTAGGCTTTGTTTTTGTTAGCACATATTTGGTGGTTCTGATTATTGGTGGTATTACCGGGCTTATTTTTGCCCCGAGAACTTGGTGCCAGTTTTGTCCTATGGGATCTATTCAAAAAGCAACTCACGGGCTAGGCAGAATCACAGGAGCTGCGAAGAAAACGGAAAAGAAGGTTACAATTGAATGCCGGGAGAAATGTCATCAATGCGGCAAATGTTCCCGTGTTTGTCCTTTTCAATTGACTCCCTATTTGAATTTTTCCGATAACAATCAGTTCAATAATATTAATTGCATTAAATGCGCCACTTGCATAAAAAACTGCCCGGCAGGGGTTTTATCCCTCCAAAAAGAAAGGGATGCCCTTAAGCTAAAGGGAATGGGCGAAGAAAAGGTTAGTTTATAAAGGAAAGGATGGTATGCTTGCCAAGGCAGCCTTCCTTAGTAAAAAGCGTCTACCAAGGCGCTTTTTTCTATGGTAAAATGAATACCAGGGATTTTTGGGCGGGAGGTAGTTATGCACCTAAAATCAATTGAGTTACACGGTTTTAAATCCTTTATTGATAAAACGAAGCTGGAATTCGGCCCGGGGGTCTCGGTGATCGTAGGGCCGAATGGAAGCGGCAAATCCAACGTTATTGATGCGATCCGTTGGGTTTTAGGGGAACAAAGTATTAAAAGCCTGCGGGGAAGCAAAATGGAGGATGTGATTTTTGCCGGGACGAAAAAACGCAAGCCCTTGGGCATGGCTGAGGTATGTCTTACCTTAGATAACAGTGACGGTTTCTTTCCCTTGGAATTTAACGAGATTTCCATTACCAGGCGCACTTACCGGTCAGGGGAAGGGGAGTTCTTAATCAATAATCTTCCCTGCCGGTTGAAAGATGTACATAATTTATTTATAGACACAGGAATGGGTAATGATGGTTTTTCTATTATCAGCCAGGGTAAAGTGGATGAGATTTTAACATCTAAACCGGAAGAACGGAGAAGCATTATTGAAGAAACTGCCGGCATTATTAAGTATCGGAACCGAAAAAAAGAGGCGATTAGAAAACTCCACGATACGGAGCAGAGTTTGGAGAGAATTCAGGATATTATATATGAACTGTCGGCTCAATTGGAACCTTTAAAGGAACAGGCGGAAAAAGCGGCAATTTATCAAGGCTTAAAGGCGGAAAGCGACCAATTGGAGATAAATCTTCTGGTGCACAATATGGAAGATGTGCAGGAGAAATTGTCAAAGGCAGAGCAAGTGGTGGCTGAAAAACAATTAAGAGTATTGGAATTTGAGTCTTTAAAGGCGAAAAATGAATCTCACATTGAAGAATTACGGTTAAATATTGAATTATGGGATGAAGAAATCAATCAGCTGCAGCAGGCAGTATTTCAATTATATCGTCAGGTGGAACAGACGGAATCTGAAGGCAAGCTGTTGTCTGCCCGCCGTGATGCCATCTGTCAGGAGTTAGAAAAACTAAACAAAGAAATTGCAGAACTGGAGGAAAAGGAGGGTTCCCTTACTCATTCTCTGAGCAATGAGGAGCAGCATCGGCATAACATTGCAGAGTCAATTAAAGAGCTTCAAGAGGCTTTATCAAATCGGGAAAAGGACCGGGAGGAAAAGGCCCAAGGAATTTTAAACCTGGAAAAACGTATTGAATTGTTAAAAAACAATGCCTTTGATTTGATGCAAATTATGGCTGATTTGAGAAATAAGGTTTCCGGTTGTGAACAAAAACATCAAACACTCGACCATCTGTGGGGTAAATTGTCCGTACAGGAGAAGGAATTAAATGCTATTATAGAAAACAACGATGTAAAAAAGAGAAAACTAATGGAAATGTTCCGTCAAGTTCAGGGGGAAACAGAAGGACTTAAAAATAAAATAGCCCTTCTGGACAAAGAAATCCGGCAAAAAGAATGTGATGAGGCAGGTTTTATTGAGCGAGAATTAAAGGAAAGGGAGAGACTGCAAACCCTAAAAGCACGTTTAAACCTATTAACGGAAATGCAGCATGATTATGAAGGATATTATCCGGGAGTCAGGGCAATTTTACAAGCAGCCCGAAAAAAACATCTTGAAACAGCAGGTATAGTGGGGGTAATAGCTGAGCTAATTGAAGTTCCGGACCGGGTACGGTTAGCCATTGAAACTGCTTTGGGAGGCGGGATTCAGAGTATTGTCACCGAAACAGATGCAGATGGAAAAAAAGCCATTGAGTATTTAAAAAATATTAAGGGTGGACGGGCTACTTTCTTGCCTCTGAATGTGATTAAATGTCCGGATAATAAAGATATTGCCGGTAAGATTCAAGAGTTAGAAGGAATATTGGGTTTTGCTTCTGACCTGGTAACTTGTGATAACAAGGTGCGTCCGGCTGTAGAATTTCTCTTGAAACGGATTGTAGTGGCACAAGATATGGATGGGGCTTTAAAGGCTGCCAAAGTTTTAAAATTTCAAACAAGGGTGGTTACTCTGGAGGGAGATCTGGTTAATCCGGGCGGTTCTTTGACAGGCGGCAGTCCACAAAAAAAAGCCGGTCATTTGCTTTCACGAAGAAGAGAAATTGAGGAGCTTAGGAAGCAGGTTAAAGAAGTGTCTGCGGAACTTCAGGAAACAGAAGACTCCTTAGGGCACTTACGGTTGGAAATAAATGAGATGAAAAGCCGGATGGTCTTGTACCAAGAGACCTTGAAGGATTTGGAACATAACGGGACTGAGTACCGTCGGGATGAGATGCAGCTGATTCAGGCTCAAGAGACGGCAAAGAAAAACTTGACTGCAGTGCAGATGGAAATAGCGGATAACTGCAGGCAAAAGCAGGAATTAGCCGGGCAAAAAGCAAACCTAATGGAAGAACTTAAGACTAAAGAACAAGAAAAAGAAAATATAAGCCTGTTAGTATCTTCTCTTCAGGAGCAATTAAAAACTCAGAAGGAAGGTTTCAATGAAAAAAGTGAGGACCTGACAGAGATTAAAATAAAACTGGCTGCTTTGATTCAGGACGAAAATGCTGTCAGGAGCAACATTCGTCGCTTAAAGGAAGAAAAAGAGAATACAAGGTTTTTAAAGGAGAAGAAGAGAGAAGAAAAAGTCTGCCTGGAGCAAGAACTGAAGAAGAAGGAACAAGATATCCTGGCGACAAAAAACAAGATACTGGAGTATAGCCGGCAAAAAGAGGAAAAAGACAGAGTGTTAAATGAGAAAAAACACCGGCGCACAGCGGAAAGCCAGGAATTGACAGAGGCGGAAAAGAGGGAAAAAGAAAATAATCGCATCCTTACCCAAATTGGACAAGAACTACATCAATGGGAATTGAAAAAAAGCCGGCTGGAAATGGAATGGGAAAAACAAATAGAACGGCTTCAGGAAAAATTTAATTTAAGCTTTGATCAAGCCCTACTAAGAAAAGAGGAATTAACCTCCCGAAGGGCGGCCCTCTCCAGAATCGGAGAAATAGAGAGGGAGATTGATTCTTTAGGTCCCGTAAATCTTAGTGCTATACAAGAGTACCAACGGGTGTATGAACGGCATGAGTTCTTAACCGGTCAGCGGGAAGATCTATTGGAAGCAAGACAAGCACTTTTTAAAGTTATCGAAGAAATGGATCGGATTATGATAAAAAGATTCCAGGCAACCTTTACCCAAGTTAGTAATCATTTCAACCATACTTTCAACAGGCTTTTTGGCGGAGGAAACGCAGAACTGCGCTTGACAAATCCGGATAATATTTTGGAAACAGGCATTGATATTGTGGTTCAGCCTCCCGGAAAAAAACTGCAGCATTTAAATCTTCTTTCCGGAGGAGAAAAGGCAATGACGGGAATTGCCCTGCTTTTTGCTATTCTCAACGTTAGGCCTAGTCCATTTTGTGTATTAGACGAGATTGAGGCAGCTTTAGATGAAGCAAATGTAGACCGTTTTGCCGCTTATATGTATGAGCTTTCAAAAAGCACTCAATTTATTTTAGTTTCTCACCGACAAGGTACGATGGAAATTGCAGATGTTTTATATGGCATCACAATGGAAGAGAGCGGAGTGTCCAAGGTTTTATCTGTTAAACTGGCGGATTTAGGTGAGATCAGTGCCTAAGATAACTTATATTTCCAATGCCGGTGTACTTATAGATTTTAGTGGTAAAAAAGTGCTGGTGGATGGGTTGTGCAATTCAGAATTGCCTTGGTATAAGAACCCTCCCCTTGAAATAAAGGAGCGGATTATTGCCGGGACTACTCCTTTTGACAATATTCTTTTACTGCTGTTTACTCATCATCATAGTGACCATTTTGATGCGGAAAGCACTGTGGAGTTTTTAAAGCAAAGAAAAGAAACCCACGTAATAGCCAATAATAGGGTTATAGAGGAGATTCTTAAAATTCACCCAAATTTGAATAAAAATAGGTGGATTGGTTTTAACCCCAGTCCGGGAGGTTATAACAACTTACCATTAACAGGTTTTAACATAAAATTGATTTCTATGCTCCATGATGGAAAAGAGTACAAGGATGTGCAAAATATAGCCTATCTTATTGAAGGTGATGGAAAGAAAATTTTGCATGTGGGAGATGCCAGACCTTGCGTGGAAAATTATGCTTGTTTTCCATTTGTGAATTTTAATATTGACCTGCTGATTGCCCCCTTTCCTTATATAAGTCTTCCTTCAGCCAGGAAAATAGTGGAGAAATACCTCAAACCCCATAGGATAGCGATAATCCATTTTCCATACCGGGAATGGGATAGGTTCGGTTGGATAACCACTGCAAAGAAAAATTATGTGAAAATAAAAGAGGATTTTGTGGAAACCGTTTTCCTGGAAAATATCGGTGATTCTATAAACATTTAAAAAATTTACGCATATTCATTGAATTGTCCTTACTATTTATGATATAATAACAAAGGTAGTAAATTTTTTGGTGATCTAATATAATATTATCCTTGATCGCTGAATTCTTTTAAAAGAAGCGGGGGAACCAATTCCGGGGTGAATCCTCATTATGAGGTAGGGTTACACTTTCGACCCGAATCCGTCAGCTAACTTCGCAAGCGTGGAAAGGGAGGGCTTAAAGCATATTGTGTGCTTTAATTAGTCATACCTTTTTGCTCCGGAATAAGTTAACCGGAGCATTTATTTTTTTAGAACAGAGAAAAGGAGGGAATTATATGGTAATGGAAATTAAATCCCAAAGGTTCAGTGAAGATGATAAAAGGGCCATTGCGTTGGAACGTGCTGCTGAACTCAAAAGGAAGATAGGCGATTATCTGGAAATAAGACATACTATTAAAACCGGCTTTGAAATGGATGAAATTATAAAAAGCAATAAGAAGAAGATTCTTGCCTATTTCAAAGGAACAGAAGAAAATTGGAATAATTGGCGGTGGCAGATGTCGCACCGTATTAACCGGGTTTCGGTGCTGTCTGAAATATTGGGGCTTCCTGAAAAGGATTTGGCCGGGATTGAAAAGGTTGGACAGAAATATCGCTGGGCTATTTCCCCGTATTATGCTTCTTTAATCGAGCCAAATTCCTCCGGTGACCCCATTATGCGGCAGTCAGTGCCTTCCGTTGAAGAGTTAGACGAAACCGGTTATGATGATCCGATGGCCGAGGAGTTTACTTCGCCGGCTCCGTGTATCACCAGGAGATATCCTGACCGTTTGATTATTAATGTCACGAACCAGTGTGGCATGTACTGCCGGCATTGTCAGAGAAGACGGAATATCGGTGAGGTGGATAAACACCAGACTGAAGCGAACCTCCGGGCAGCTTTAGATTATATTCGAAAAAATCATGAGATTCGGGATGTTTTAATTACCGGAGGAGATGCTTTGTTATTAAGTGACAGGCAAATAGACTGGCTGTTGACAGAATTGGATAAGATTGATCATGTAGAGATTAAACGACTGGGTACCAGGACATTGGTGACATTGCCCCAGCGTATTACCCCAAACTTGTGTGCTATATTAAAAAAACACGGGCCTTTATATATTAATACACAATTTAATCATCCCAGGGAGATAGGCCCTGAAAGCAAAAAGGCTTGTGATATGCTGGTAGAAGCCGGTGTTGTTTTAGGCAACCAGGCAGTTCTGCTAAAAGGTATTAACAATGACCCCCATGTAATGAAAAAAATGAATCACGAACTTTTGAAAATAAGAGTTAGACCTTATTATATTTTTCATGCCAAAGCCGTTAAAGGTACCAGGCATTTTATAACTACGGTGGATGAGGGACTGGATATCATGAAGAAGCTGCGGGGTTATACTTCCGGGTTAGCCGTTCCTACCTATATTATTAATGCACCCCGAGGTTATGGGAAAGTTCCCATCTTGCCCAGGTATGTAAAAAATCACAATGGTCATTGGATTCACTTGCGAAATTGGGAAAACCGAGAAATGGAGTTTTCCCTGATACCAGAAGCTGAGTAAAGGGAAAAAAGCATGACAGGAAGCTGTTCTCTGTCATGCTTATTTTTTTTATTCCGAGAAATACTAATCCGGAGTAAAATAAAGAGGTGAAAGATTTGCGAATTAACGGTATATCTCGGGTAATTGCGGATAAACTGGTCCGAAAAATTATGGAATTAGGTCAGGGGCGAAATGCCGGCTGTTTGACTTTATCGATGCAGAAGGAATAATCAGCGGTATTTCCCCCTGGTAAGCGGGGCTTAAGCATGGAGTTATTATATGTGATAAGTATTTGCCTTGACTGTTCTTAATAACAAGTCTTTAGTCGTTGTCACCGGTATGAGGGATATGGTAGAATATGTTTAAGGTTAAGGGAAGAAATGCCTTAACCTTTATTAACGAATAGGCAATAATTAATTGAGCAAATTGCATAATTACACTTTTGAATAACCTGTAACAATATATAGTAGTGCCACTGATGATAGGATCAATATATTGTATCATTAAAAAATATTTTTGAATTATGCAATTTCCTCAATTAATAGGGATCTAATAGGAGCAACAAGAAAAGGAGGATATTAGGTGGGTTTTTTGAATAAGTTAAAAGAGGGTTTAACCAAAACCCGTCAAGGATTTGTAGAGAAAGTTTCCGGTGTACTTTCCTTTAATAAAGCCATTGATGAAGAACTATTTGAAGAGTTGGAAGAAACCTTAATTCAAGCAGATGTAGGAATTAATACTTCTCTAAAACTGGTGGAAACCTTACGCACCAGGGTAAAAGAAAGAAAATTGAAGGATGCTTCTGAATTAAAGGAAGTGATGAAAGAGGAAATATCCAAAATCTTAACAGGGGATAAGGAAAAGAATAATTTGTTACTGGAAAAAGGCAAGACCAATGTGATTTTGGTGGTGGGGGTCAACGGAGTAGGAAAGACGACTACTATCGGAAAACTGGCTTATCTTCTGATTAAAGAAAAATATAAGGTTCTTTTGGCGGCAGGTGATACTTTTCGGGCTGCGGCTATTGACCAGTTGGTAATTTGGGGTCAGCGCGTAGGGGTGGAAGTTATCCGGAACCAGGAAGGGTCTGATCCGGGAGCAGTTGTTTTTGATGCGTGTAAGGCAGCTGTTTCTCGCCGGGAGGACGTATTGATTATTGATACGGCAGGCCGTCTTCATAATAAGACCAATTTAATGGAGGAATTACGAAAGGTTGCCAGAATTATCCGTCGGGAATTGCCGGAGGCCAACGTGGAGGTACTATTGGTTTTAGATGCTACCACCGGTCAGAACGCTATATCCCAGGCGCGCACTTTTAGGGAAGTGGTGGATGTGACGGGAATTTGTCTTACCAAGCTGGATGGGACTGCCAAAGGGGGCGTGATTATCGGTATTAGAGATGAACTGAAAATTCCCATAAAACTGATTGGGATTGGGGAAGGTATGGATGATTTGAGAGATTTTCAGGCGGATGATTTTGTCAAAGCCTTATTTAATGAGGAGGAATAAAAAAATGGCACCGAAAGTTGCAGTTATCGGAGGGACGGGAGTATATAATCCGGATATTCTAACCGATGTACGGGAAGAAATTATAAATAATGACTATGGACAGGCAAAAGTAGCTTTGGGCACATATTTGGGAAAAGAAATTGTTTTTTTAGCCCGGCACGGAGCGACTCATTCCGTTCCTCCTCATTTGGTTAATTACCGGGCTAATATTTGGGCTTTAAAGGAGTTGGAGGTGGAATACGTCCTGGCTACTGCGGCGGTTGGTTCTCTTAATGAGGGGATGGCCCCGGGTAGTTTTGTACTGGTGGATCAATTTTTAGATTTTACGAAAAACCGGCCTGCTACTTTTTTTGATGGGGGAGAGTTAGGTGTTACTCACACTGACATGACCCATCCGTATAGTCCCCAGTTAAGAAAAATCCTGGGCCAGGCGGCAGAATCCCTGGATATTACTGTACACCTATCGGGTACTTATGTTTGCACCGAAGGACCTCGCTTTGAGACACCGGCGGAGATTCGCATGTACAAAATTTTAGGAGGAGATGTGGTAGGTATGACCAGTGTTCCCGAAGTGGTTCTTGCCCGGGAAGCCGGGCTTAGTTATGCTACCGTTTGTATGGTGACAAATTTTGCCGCAGGCATCTCTCCTATTGAATTAACCCATGAAGAGGTGTTGGAAGTGATGGCGAAGAACAAAGAAAATCTAACCAATTTATTAATGGAAACCATTAAAATGATATAAAAAAGAAAACATCCCCCCGATTGGAGGAAGGGTAAATGATTGAAACCATGCGTTGGGAAGATAATGCTCTGATTCTGTTGGACCAGACTAAACTTCCCCTGGAAATTAGTTTCTATACCTGTCAAAACTATCAAGATGTAATCCATGCCATTAAAGGTTTGGTGGTGCGGGGTGCTCCGGCGATCGGAGCTGCCGCAGCTTATGGGATGGCTTTGGCCGCATGGGAATGTTGCCGGAAGGATATAAAAAACTGCCGGGAATATTTGTTGAAAGCAGCCGACGAATTGGCGGTGTCCCGACCTACCGCTGTTAATTTATTTTGGGCATTGGACCGGGTTAAGGAGTTAATCACAGGGGATAAATCTTCCCAGCAGCTTTTTTATGATATTCTTGCAGCAGCCGACAGTATCCTCCGGGACGATGTTATTATTAATAAGAAAATGGGAAGTATCGGCGCCCGGTTAATTCCCCAAAAGGCCGGCATCCTGACTCATTGCAATGCGGGAGCATTTGCTACCGGAGGTTACGGCACCGCTTTAGGTGTAATAAGAGCCGCCCATGAAGAAGGAAAAGAAATCAAGGTTTTTGCCGATGAAACAAGACCACTGCTCCAGGGAGCACGATTAACTGCTTTTGAACTGATGGAAGAGCATATTCCCGTTACTTTAATTACTGACAATATGGCCGGATATGTAATGTATAAAGGTTTAGTGGATTTGGTAATTGTAGGAGCGGACCGCATTACCGCCCGAGGTGATGTGGCCAATAAAATCGGTACATACAGCCTAGCGGTTTTGGCCAAGGAACATAATATACCCTTTTATGTGGCCGCCCCTGTCAGTACCTTTGATTTAACCCTAAAGTCAGGAAATGAGATTCCCATCGAAGAAAGAAACGCCCAGGAAGTAAGGGAGATTTTTGGCTATCAGACTGCACCTCTAAATGTTCCGGTATTAAATCCAGCCTTTGATGTGACACCCCATTATTTAGTTTCTGCCATTATTACGGAGAGAGGTATAATTTATAGCCCCAATGAGGACGCAGTGAGAAAAATCATTTTATCGTCTTGAACCTAATTAAGGGGGTTTTTATATGATTATTTATTCGGCACTGCAATTAAAGGATCAGATTATTGATACCGGGAAAAAACTTGTGGATCATCGTTTGGTGGTGGCTACATGGGGAAATATCAGCAGCCGGGTCCCCAAAAAACCCCAGTATATTGTGACACCGTCGGGTATGCCATACCATGAATTAAAACCAGGGGATTTAGTGACCATGAATTTAGACGGAGAAATTGTAGAAGGCAATAGGAAGCCTTCCACAGAGGCAAAGATGCACCAGGAAATATATAAAGGCCGGCCCGATGTATCAGCAGTAATACATACTCATAGCAATTATGCTTGTGCATTTGCAGTGGCACGGGAGCATATCCCCCCGGTATTGGAGGAAGCAGCCCAGTTAATTGGCGGTGCTGTTGAAGTTGCCCAGTATGCTCTGCCCGGAACAAATGAATTGGCTAGTAATACGGTGAGGGCATTGGAAAATCGAAACGCCGTGCTTATGGCCAATCACGGAGTGGTGGCAGTGGGAAAGTCATTACATGAAGCATTAACTGTTGCCGTTCTGGTGGAAAAATTGGCCCAAGTTTTTTTAACTGCTAAAATATTGGGAACCCCTCATATTTTGGATGATTTAGAGATAAAAATTCTCAGGGAAAATTTTCTGAAGAGTTATGGGCAGTAAAATGCCGGTAATCATCACGGAGGTGTATTTATGAAAATATTAATAAAGGATGCTCAAATTATTCCGATGACCAAGGGGTATGGGGCCGAGGATAATTATTATATGCAAGGCAGTATTGCCGTTTATAACGGAAGAATCAGCGGGATTGGAGATATTTCGGAAGACGGAGATTTTGACAAGATAATTGATGCTTCCGGATGTGTGGTATTGCCAGGATTTATTAATACTCATACTCATGCAGCCATGACCCTTTTTCGCAGCTATGCTGATGATCTTCCTTTAATGGAATGGTTGAATACAAAGATTTGGCCTATTGAAGCAATCATGTCCGGACAGGATATTTTTTGGGGTACAATGCTGAGTATTTTGGAAATGATCAAGTCCGGTACGACCACCTTTGTGGACATGTATAGTTTTATGGATGATGTGGCAAGAGCTGTGGAAGAAAGCGGTATGCGAGCCGTGCTGGCTCGAGGGGTTATTGGTATTGGACCTAACGGAGAAGCTGCTTTGCATGAATCTGTTAACTTTGCCGGAAATTGGCATGGTAAAGCAGACGGACGCATCACCACTATGCTTGCTCCTCATGCTCCCTATACCTGCCCTCCTGATTATCTTAAAAAGGTCATGGATTATGCCGACCAGCTGGGCACCGGTATTCATATTCATTTAGCGGAAACTCTTTCCGAGGTGGCTGAGATTGAAAAAACCTACGGAAAAAGACCGGTGGAATTGATGCATGATATTGGTTTATTTGAACGCCATGTTTTAGGAGCACATGTGGTTTATGTAAATGAAAGAGAGATAGAAATATTGGCGGAGAAAAAGGTGGGCGTAGCACATAATCCTCAGAGTAATATGAAGCTTGCCAGCGGAATAGCTCCGGTTACCAAGATGCTGGAAAAAGGGGTGTCGGTAGCTTTAGGCACAGACGGAGCATCCAGCAATAATAATTTGGATATGATCGAAGAAATGAGGTCGGCAAGTTTGCTGCAAAAAGTGGCAACAATGGATCCTACTTCCCTTCCTGCTTACCAAGCTATCGAAATGGCTACCCGAAACGGCGCATCGGTATTAAGAATGGAAAAGGAAATTGGGCAAATAGAAGTGGGAAAAAAAGCAGATTTAATTTTGGTTGATTTCCAAAAACCTCATCTTTTTCCTCGTCATGATGCAGCGGCTCACTTGGTGTATGCTGCCCAGGCATCCGATGTAAAAACCGTGATTATTGATGGGAAAGTAATCATGGAAAACCGCCAGGTATTAACCTTAGATGAGGAGAGAATTCTTTATGAGGCAGAAAAATGTGCACAAAAACTGGTGCATGAGGTAAAATCTTAGAAAGTTACAAAGCGAGAGTTAGGTGGAATCCTCTTCCAAGGGAACAAGTTTTGTTATTTGTTTTCCGTTATTAGTGAATTAGTTTTTTGGCTAAGCTGAAGAGTAGAATAGGGTAATCCTCTTATGGGGTTTTAACATGGTTTAAGTAGTCGGATAAAACAACAAAGGGACAGTCAATCGTCCCTTTGTTGTTTAATTTTTTACTATATTCTAAAAGCAAGTTCCTTTAAATTGTTATAAATTTATATGCCTGTCCTTCTTTCAGTAGCCCGTATGAATATTTTGATGATCTCATTAACAATTAGCGGGATTAAGGCTAATAATATAACGATATCCCAATCCATTATGCTTAAGTTTTGCACTTTAAAAGCTTCTGCCAGGAAGGGTACTGAAATTACTCCGATTTGCAGGATAAAGCCTATGATGATGGCTCCAATGAGATATTTGTTGGAGAAAATTCCGATTTGGAATATGGATTTATATTCGTTTCTCATTGATAAGGAGTAGAACAGTTGAGATCCCGCTAATACCACAAAGGACATGGTCCTGGCATAAGTTAAAACATCTTCAGGGATATTTTGTGAGCCCAGGGTGTAGCCGTGCTCAATTAATCCCAGGTAGAAGGCGGTTAAAGTTAAGATGCCTATTAATACACCGCCAATAATGGCTCTTAACCATGCTCCGTGGGCAAAGAAACTTTCCTTGGGGTTTCTTGGTTTCTTTCTCATCACATCTTTATCGCCGGGGTCAATGCCAAGGGAAATAGCAGGTAATGAGTCGGTAATCAAGTTTATCCACAATATTTGTGTCGGCAGAAGAGGCACCGGCCAGAAGAAGAGGATAGAGAACAGAATGGTTATCACTTCCCCTAAATTACATGACAATAAGAAAACAACGGATTTCTTAATATTATTATAGATATTTCGGCCTTCTTCAATAGCATGAACAATGGTGGTGAAATTATCATCTGTTAAGATCATATCACTGGCACCTTTAGATACATCAGTACCGGTTATTCCCATAGCCACACCGATATCGGCATATTTTAAAGAAGGGGCATCATTTACCCCGTCACCGGTCATGGAGACGATGTTGCCTTGGGATTTATAAGCCCTAACAATCTTAACCTTGTGTTCCGGAGAAACCCGGGCAAATACCCTGTAATTGTTAATTCTCTCAGAAAACTCTTCATCCGATAATTGATCAATTTCCGCACCTGTTAGGCTTTGGTCAATAGATTCTGCAATGCCCAGTTCTTTGGCAATAGCCACGGCAGTGTTCTTGTGATCACCGGTAATCATAATGGGAGTGATTCCTGCCATTTTCGCTTGTTTGATAGAATCCTTAACCTCCAGTCGGGGCGGGTCAATCATTCCTACCATCCCGATGACAATTAAGTCTTTTTCCATTTCTTCCGGGGGGATAATACTCTTCGTATCTTTGAAAGCGGCACCCAGAACTCTTAGTGCATTATCAGACATCTCTTCCGCAACTTTTAAATAGGTAGCTTTCATTTCTTCGGTTAAAGGAACTATCTTCCCATTTACAAGAGCATGAGTGGAAATTTTTAATATATTGTCAATTGCCCCCTTGGTATGAACCCTGTAGCCATCGGCTTCCTCGTTTAAAGTCGACATAAGCTTTCTGTCTGAATCAAAGGGCTTTTCGCCCACTCTTTTATGTTTTTCGTTTAGTTCTCTTTTTGGCAGGTGATATTTATCACCTAATACCACTAAGGCTATTTCCGTGGGGTCTCCTGTGCTTTGACCGTTTTCGTAAGTAGCATCGGAACATAATACAAAGGTCTTGATTAATTCGGCTTCATCAGGATCGGCTTTAAAACTAGTTTCAGTAGCCGGCACATCTTTAAGATTGTTCAGTGTATAATGCTTCACTACTGTCATTTTGTTCTGGGTGAGTGTCCCTGTTTTATCTGAACAAATAATGTTAACCGAACCCAAGGTTTCAACAGCCGGAAGTTTCTTAACAATAGCGTTAATCTTGGACATTCTGGTGACACCTAAAGCCAAAACTATGGCAACAATGGCTGCCAGGCCTTCCGGAATAGCTGCAACTGCCAAACTTATTGCAGTTAAGAACATGTCAAATAGATCTCGCTTTTGGAACAGGGCAATGACAAATATTAGCGCACATATTCCAATAGCTAGGAATCCCAGAATCCTGCCCAATTCGTCTAATCTTTTTTGAAGGGGAGTCATTTCTTCATTATCTTCATCCAGAATCTTGGCTATTTTACCGATTTCCGTATCCATGGCTGTTGCTACTACAACGCCTTCCCCCCTGCCATAGGTAACAAGGGTAGACATAAATGCCATATTTGACTTGTCACCAATGGGAGTTTTAGGATCCTCATGGAGATCGCGGGCATTTTTGTCTGAGGGAACAGATTCGCCCGTAAGAGCTGATTCTTCTATTTGCAGGTTAACACTGTCAATTAATCTAAGATCAGCCGGCACATATCTCCCGGCATCTAAAACTACAATATCTCCCGGTACAATTTCTTCGGAACTGATTTCTTTAACTTCTCCATCCCGTTTCACCAAAGATTTCGGAGTAGCCATTTGCTGCAAGGCTTCTATTGCTTTTTCCGCCTTATATTCCTGTACCACTCCTATCACGGCATTTAAAACAACAACTAAAAGAATGATTATTGCGTCTACATATTCACCTATAGCAATGGTGATCAGGGCAGCTCCCAAAAGAACATAAATCAGCATATCCTTTAATTGGGCAAAGAATAAAGAAATAATGCTTTTCTTAGGTTTTCCTTTAAGCTTGTTTTCACCGTACTTTTCGATTCTTGTTTTTGCTTCCTCGCTGGAAAGACCGGTAGAAGGGTTTACGTCAAACTCTTTTAAAACCTCTTCCGGAGATTTTGAAAACCACATGCGCAACACATCTCCTTTAAAAATATTTATGATTTTGCTTGAGTTCTTTCTTTTAATATTTCATCTACATCGGATGTGATCAACTCCTTTGTATGAAGTTTAATAAGTTGTTCCCCCTATTTAGATAAAAATATACGGGGCCAAACAGGTTTTCCATGTATACAATTATAAAAAGACTCATAGGCAGTTCTAAAACCACCCATGAGTCTTGTTTTTTAAGGTAAGCCAGAACCAATTATCAGTTCAGGATGTTGGCCTATCCCCACAGCAAATGCTGCGTAAACTACTCCCTCACGGAATAGTACTTGATAATCATAATTTACCATAAATTCTAGCGGGATGCAAGAAGGCGATGTAAAAGAATGTCATATCAATGTCATATCTTAGATTTTTTGTAATTTTTCTCGGGCAAAAATATTTATTCTTGTTTTTAATAAGAATATTGGATAATGTATATAATGGGCTTGTAACAAGTAGAAATAATCGATTGTTGTCGATATTTAATTTTAAACCATGTTTCTCCCGGTAGAACTTTTGTAACATAAAATCGTGGAAGTGAGCAGGATAGTAATAATCAATCTAATATTTATGAAGAGACTTTTAACAGATTTTAAAACAAGTAAAACAGTCTGATTAAAATGTTATTGAGACAAACGGAGTGAGCTAAATGAGTAAGATTATTCTTAGTGCGGACAGTGCCTGTGATCTTGATGATTTATTAATGAAACGATATCACGTAAATTGTTATCCCTATCATATTTCTTTGGGTGATAAGCAATATTTGGACGGCGTGAACATAACTGCAGAAGAGATATATGCTGTTTACCGTCAGCAGCGGATTTTACCCAGAACTGCTGCGATTACTCCCGCCGAGTACATTAAGTATTTTAAGCAATGGACAAATGAAGGTTATGAAGTAATTCATATTAGTCTTGGTTCCGGATTTTCTTCATCATATCAGAATTGTTGTCTGGCGGCTCAGGAATTAAAAAATGTTTACCCTATTGATTCCCGCACTCTGTCAACAGGAATCGGCTTGCTGATTATTGAAGCGGCTGAACGTATATCTCAGGGAATGTCTGCTCAGGAAATAAGAGAAGATATAAACATGCTAAGAGCTAAAAGTCAGGTCAGCTTTATCCTGGATACCCTTACTTTTATCCATGCCGGGGGAAGATGCTCCGGTATTGCCAAGTTGGGAGCAAACTTATTAAGCATTAAACCCTGCATTGAGGTTGACAGCACTGTGGGAAAAATGTGTGTGGGAAAAAAATATCGGGGTTCCCTGGATAAAGTGTTAAAGAAATATGTCAGAGATAAGATCAGTGGTTGTAAAAACCTAAATTTAAATAGGATTTTTATTACCCATTCCGGAATTTCTTCCGAGCGCATTAGCCTCGTCAAAGAAACCGTTCAAGAACTGGCTGATTTTAAGGAGATTTTTGTTGTTCAGGCGGGATGTACTATTGCCTCTCATTGCGGTCCAAATACACTTGGGGTGGTGTTTATGACAAATTAATTATTACCAGGTACATAATATTTTTTTAGCAGGTCAAAATAAAAAAATTCAGTATAGAGAGCATTCAAAAGAAAAGTTAAAAATTTTAGAGGCAGAAAAGATTTTTCAGGTATATTTTAAAAAAATGCTTGCTAATCAATATAAACCAAATGGAAAAATCACCCACAAAGTTTTATAATTATCTTAGGCTTTGTTCAATAGTTATTATGATAGGCGGTGATTTTTATGGAAAAGAAGTTCTTTCAAAACTTTTTTCGTATGATGCAGGAGACCCCTTATGCTGTAAGGTATTGGGACGGAACAGAAGAAAAATACGGTCAAGGCGAGCCGGAGTTTAAGATTATTTTACATGACAAAATCTCGGAAACTAAAATTTTAAAGGATGTATCTTTAGCCCTGGGAGAGGCTTATATGGACGGTAAGATAGATTTTGAGGGGGACCTGCAGAAAATTATTGAAGCTGCCTATCATGGGGGCAGTTCCTTTTTTCAAAAGAAAGCGTTTAAAGAGATTAAAGGCTTGTTTCGCCCCAAGAGAGGAACTTCTCTGAAACAACAGGAAAAAGACATTCAGCACCATTATGATTTGGGTAATGACTTTTATGCCCTCTGGCTGGATGAAACTATGAGTTATTCCTGTGCCTATTTTGCTTCTCCTGAGAATACTTTGTTTCAGGCACAGCTTAATAAAATTGATTATACTCTTAAAAAACTGCAATTGAAACCGGGAGAAAAACTGCTGGATATCGGCAGCGGTTGGGGATGGCTGATTATCCGGGCCGCTCAACAATATGGGGTTGAAGCTACGGGTATTACCTTAAGCCGGGAACAGTATTTGAAAACCAAAGAGCGGATTGAAGAACTGGGTTTAACAGGGCAGGTAGATGTACGCCTTATGGATTATCGTGATTTAGCAAAAAGCGGGGAAAAATTTGACAAGGTGGTTAGTATAGGGATGGTGGAGCATGTCGGACATGCCAATTTGCCAAAGTATTTTGCTGCAGTCGACAAGCTTTTGGTTCCCCAAGGCCTATCCATGCTGCACAGTATTACAGGTTTAATTGAAGGACCGTGCAATAAATGGATTTTGAAATACATTTTTCCCGGAGGGTATATACCTTCAATTCGAGAATTAATCGGGCATCTTCCGGATTTCGATTTCCATTTGTTAGATGTAGAGAGTTTGCGTTTGCATTATGCAAAAACACTTGACTTTTGGGCTAAGAATTTTGAAAAACATGTAGAGAAAGTTAGGGAAAAATACGGTGAACGTTTTGTACGCATGTGGCGCCTATATTTAAATTCCTGTGCAGCTTCATTCCGGGTTTCGGGATTAAATATACACCAGATTCTTTTTTCAAAGGGTTTGAATAACAATTTGGAAATGACCAGAGCATTTCTCTATCAATAAGATCAGGTTAAAGATTAATCAATAAATCTAAGGAATTGTTTATTCAAGAATTGTTTATAAATGGTATAATTGCTGGAGGAACTATAAAATTGGGGAGATTAAATTTCACCATCCGGTAAGGAATGTGGTGTTATTTAATCTCTTTTTATTACATGGTTTTATGATATGTATGCTTGACAAAAGAATCTTTTTCCTATAGAATTTGTAAAGTAAAAATACTTAACAAGCGGGTGGAAGTTGTGAATGAGATAGAAAAACTGGCCCGCATGGCGATGTTATTTGATTTCTATGGACAGTTGTTAACGAAAAAACAGCAAGAAATCATGAAAATGTTTTATGGGGAAGATTTGTCTCTGTCAGAGATTGCACAAGAATACGGTATCAGCCGTCAGGCAGTTTACGACCTTTTGAAAAGGACGGAAAAGATTCTTGAAGGCTATGAAGATAAACTCCGTCTGGTTGATAAGTTTAAGCAGCAAAGCCGCAGGATAACAGAGATTGGGAAACTGGTTTCCTTGGTCCGAGAAACAAAAAACATAGAGTTGTTAGATCAGGTATCTGAAATCATCCAGGAAATAAATGAACTGGAAAGAAAGTAGGTTTTAACATGGCTGTATTTAGTTCTTTAGCAGAGAAACTCCAGGAAACTTTTAAAAAGCTAAAAAATAAAGGTAAGCTTACGGAAAAAGATGTTACGGAAGCAATGCGTGAGATCCGGGTTGCTCTTTTGGAGGCAGATGTAAGTTTTAAAGTTGTTAAGGATTTTATCGCCAAGGTTAAAGAAAGGGCTGTGGGACAGGAAGTTTTGGAAAGCCTGACTCCGGGACAGCATGTGGTTAAGATTGTTCATGAGGAATTAACTGCTTTGATGGGAAGCAGTCAATCCAAAATTATTATTTCCCCTAAACCTCCCACGGTTGTAATGCTGGTTGGCTTGCAGGGTGCCGGGAAAACCACCAGTGGTGGGAAACTTGCCCATTACCTAAAAAAACAGGGCAGGCAACCTCTTTTGGTAGCAGGGGATGTTTATCGCCCGGCGGCCGTGAAACAGCTTCAGGTATTAGGTGAGCAATTAGGGATTCCTGTTTTCAGTCTGGGAACGGAATTAAGCCCTGTGGAAATTGCTAAAAAATCCATGGAACAGGCGGCGGCAAAAGGGAATGATTTTGTGATTATTGACACTGCCGGACGTCTCCATATTAATGAAGAATTAATGGAGGAATTAAAAAATATAAAAACCGCCGTAAAACCTCATGAGATACTTCTGGTAGTTGATGCCATGACCGGACAAGATGCGGTGAATGTAGCAGAGTCCTTTAATAATGAATTAGGTATTGACGGTGTGATACTGACAAAGTTGGATGGGGATACCCGAGGAGGTGCCGCCCTTTCTGTCAAAGCGGTTACCGGCAGGCCGATTAAGTTTGTGGGTATGGGTGAAAAACTGGATGCTTTGGAGCCTTTTTACCCTGACCGTATGGCCTCCCGGATTCTGGGCATGGGGGATGTCCTAACTCTTATTGAAAAGGCTCAGGCTAATTTTGATGCTAAAAAGGCCAAAGAAATGGAAGAAAAAATGCGTAAGGCGGAATTTACTTTCGAGGACTTTTTGGATCAACTGCAGCAATTTAAAAAGATGGGTTCTTTTCAGGATTTAATTAGTATGATTCCCGGTATAGGAAGCAATAAAAAACTAAAGGATTTACAGGTAGATGAAAAGGAGTTTATAAAGATTGAGGCGATGATTCAATCTATGACACCTCAAGAGCGAAGGCATCCGGAAATTATTAACGGCAGCAGGAAACAAAGAATTGCTTCAGGGAGCGGTACCAAGGTTCAGGATTTAAACAAACTCATTAAGCAATTTACAGAAACTAAAAAGCTTTTGAAGCAGTTTAGCGGTAGTGCCATGATGAAAAAAGGTAAAAAGGGGAAACTACCTTTTAAATTCCCTTTTATGTAAATTAATATTTTAAATTTATAACCGGTGTTTACAAAGCTTACGATGTTCGCAGCGTTTCTCAGGTATAAACAATTAGAACTTATGACTTGTCTGTTAGAAGTTAACGATGTGAACGATGCCAGCCTGGTTATGGAACTTAAACAAGGAGGTGAGAAAATTGGCAACTAAAATTAGATTAAAAAGAATGGGTGCGAAAAAAGCTCCGTTTTACAGAGTGGTGGTGGCAGATTCCCGCTCACCTAGAGACGGGCGTTTTATTGAGGAGATTGGGTATTACAATCCGACCAAACACCCGGAGGAATATCAGATTAATGAAGAAAGAGCCTTGAAGTGGCTTTCTGAGGGGGCGGCACCTTCAGATACAGTGAAAGCACTTTTTAAAAAGGCCGGTGTATTGAAGAAATTTGCGGAAAAATAATTATGTCCTAACCATGAAACTGGGGGGGAATTAAATAATATGAGGGACCTAGTAGAATTTTTAGCCAAATCCCTTGTGGATAATCCCGATGCAGTTTCCGTAGAGGTTCAGGAAAAAGACAAGCATACTGTATTGGAATTGAGGGTGGCACCTGAGGATATGGGTAAAGTCATTGGAAAGCAAGGACGTATTGCCAAAGCGATTCGTACCGTGGTTAAAGCGGTGGCCACCAAGGAAGGGAAAAAAGCAAGCGTGGAAATTATCTAAGAAAAGGGGGCAAAATTGTCCCCTTTTTGACATCAATTATGATAAAAGGTTTATATTAGCTAAAGGCTGTAAGAAAAGGGGCATTTTTCATGGAACGGATAATTATCGGAAAAGTCCTTTCCCCTCATGGTGTTAAAGGGGAGGTAAGGGTTCTGCCTTTAACAGATTTTCCTGAACGTTTTCAAAAAACAAAAAGCGTTTGGTCAGATGCCCGCAACACTTATTTGGAAATTGAAAATATTCGGGAACAAAAAGAGTATTTGTTAATAAAATTTGCTAAAGTAAACAACCGGGATCAGGCGGAAGAATTAACCAATAGTTATCTTACTATTGACCGGGAACAATTAATGGAGCTTTCCCCCGGTCATTATTACCATTTCCAGATAATAGGCCTTAGGGTATATGATTTGGAAGGAAGCTATCTGGGGGAAGTAACGGATATTCTGGAAACAGGGGCGAACGATGTTTATGTGGTAAGAAGAACGGGGAAAAAAGATTTATTGATTCCGGCATTAAAAATTATCGTTAAGGAAATTGATATCAAGGAAAAACAAATGATAGTACAACTGCTTCCGGGACTTGATGAGTAGGGGTGTAATGAGTTTGCGAATTGATATTTTGACGCTTTTTCCCGGAATGTTCGCTCCTTTAAAGGAGAGCATTATAAAAAGAGCCGGGGAAAAAGGTATTGTTGATATTAATGTGATCAATATTAGGGATTTTGCCTTTAATAAGCATCGTATGGTTGATGATCTGGTTTACGGCGGGGGAGCCGGGATGGTGATGAAACCGGAACCGATTTACGAGGCGGTGCAGCACATAAAAAGTTCCGCAGCTAAAGCTATGCCTCCCAGGATTATTATTACCAGTCCCCAAGGAGAAATTTTCAGCCAAAAGAAGGCTTGGGAGCTTTCTAAGGAAGAACACCTCATTTTTATCTGCGGTCATTATGAGGGGATTGATGACCGGGTACGGGTACTTTTTCAAGGGGAGGAATTATCCATTGGTGATTTCGTACTTACCGGGGGAGAATTACCATCCATGGTTATTGTGGATGCCGTGGTTCGGCTCCTTCCGGGAGTTTTGGGAGATGAAGTTTCTGCTGAGGAGGAGTCTTTTTCCGATGGTTTGTTAGAGTATCCTCATTATACCAGACCGGCAGAATTCCAAGGCTTAAAAGTGCCGGATGTTTTACTCAGCGGTAATCATGAGGAAATCAGGATTTGGCGTCGGAAACAGTCTCTGCTGAAAACATGGAAGAACAGGCCTGATTTATGGAAGAATGCACCCTTGAGTCAGGAAGATATAAAACTTATGGCGGAACACAAAAAGACGGTACGGGAAAATTATCGCTTGTTTACGGCTTTAGTCCATTACCCTGTATATAATAAAAAAAGAGAGGTGATTAATACCTCCTTTACCAACTTAGATCTTCATGATATTGCCAGAGCATCAACAACTTATGGTGTGGAAAAATATTTCTTGGTGCAGCCGATTAAAGCTCAGCATGAATTGATCCACACATTGATTAACCATTGGGTAAAAGGTTATGGAGCCCGTTATAATCCGGACAGGAAGCATGCTTTGACCAAAAGTGCTTTGGCTGATTCTGTTGAGGAAGTAAAAGCAAAGATTAGTGAAGAATACGGAGCCGCACCCAAAGTAATTTCCACTGCTGCCAAAGCATATCCCCAGGGAGTAGGTTACGGGGAATTACGGGATATTATGGAACGAAAAGGAGGAAATTATCTCCTGCTCTTTGGGACCGGCTGGGGATTAGAACAATCTTTAATTGAAAACTCGGATTTTATATTAAAACCTGTCTACGGGCCGGGGGAATATAATCATTTGTCGGTTCGGAGTGCTGCATCCATTATACTGGATCGATTGCAAGGGGAATGACTGGGGAATAGATTTTGGTTTCCTAACAAGGCTTTATTGTGCTGAAAAAATTGATAGTCAAAAAACCGCTAATACATGATAGACAATGGGGACGATCAAGAAAAAGACCGTCCTTTTTTCATGCTTTTTATAAAAAAGGAATGAGGCTCTTGAACGCCGAATATTAAATAGTTAAGGTTGTTTTTCGCCCTTTGATTTATTGGGCTTTTTCTTGCATCTATATATTTTCTGCATTATATTGTATAATTAAATTAGTATTTTATTCTTTAAAAGTATACTATTGTATAAATTTTTGAGTTTTGTTTATCTTATTTGCTTTTTTGTTTTTATTTCGGAACAAGAAGGTGTGAGTGGATGAATAACTTATTTCATATGGGTATTGATATTGGGTCTACTACTGTAAAAGTAGTTATTCTCAATAGCAATAAGGAACTGATTTATCGCAGATATGAGAGACATTATGCCGATATTAAAAAGAAGCTAGTGCAGATCCTGGAAGATTCATCTAATCATCTCACACTAAATGATGCCCGGCTGACCGTAATGATTACCGGTTCCGGCGGTATGAGCATAGCAAATAATTTAGATGTTTCTTTTACCCAGGAGGTCGTTGCGGCTGCCAAAGCCATTAAAAGCTATCATCCGGAAACGGATGTGGTCATTGAATTAGGTGGCGAGGATGCTAAAATTACATATTTTAAAGATGGTGTGGAGCAGAGGATGAATGGCACCTGCGCCGGAGGTACCGGTTCATTCATAGACCAAATGGCGACTTTATTAAAGGTAGATGCAGCCGGTTTAAATGAGTTAGCAAAGAATTACAAGATGATTTACTCCATAGCGGCCCGATGCGGGGTTTTTGCTAAAACTGATGTACAACCTTTGTTGAATGAAGGGGTAGCGAAGGAGGATATTGCCGTATCCGTCTTTCAATCTGTGGTAATTCAAACAATCAGTGGCTTGGCCTGTGGCAGACCTATCCGGGGAAATGTAGCCTTTTTAGGAGGTCCCTTGTATTTTCTTTCAGAGTTAAGACGAAGATTTATGGAAACTTTAAAATTAAAGGAAAGTCAGGTAATTTTTCCCGAGAATGCACAGATTTACGTGGCTATTGGTGCTGCTTTATCTTCTATAAATGAAGAACCTATATTCTTTAGGAACCTATTAAGTCGACTGAAGAATTTGGAAAGCACATTCCAAAATGAAGATGATCAGCTTACCCCGCTTTTTACCGATGAAAAAGAATATGGAAGGTTTAAACTGAGGCATGAAAAATACTCCGTTAAAAGAAGGGAACTGAAAACTTTTTCCGGAAAGTGCTTTTTAGGAATTGATGCCGGTTCTACTACTACTAAAATTGCCTTGATTGACGAAGAAGGTTCACTTCTTTATACCTATTACGGGAGTAACGAAGGGAGTCCTATTAATTCCACCATTAAGGCGTTGAAAAAACTTTATCATCTTTTGCCCCCCGGCGCCAAAATTGTTAATTCCACTGTTACCGGTTATGGGGAAGGTTTAATCAAGACAGCCTTGAATGTTGACATTGGGGAAATCGAAACCATTGCCCATTATAAAGCTGCGGAATTCTTTTGTCCGGGAGTGGATTTTGTTTTAGATATCGGCGGTCAAGATATGAAATGCCTTAAGATTAAGGATGGTGTGATTGAGAGTATCCTTTTAAATGAAGCGTGTTCTTCCGGGTGCGGATCATTTTTAGATACCTTTGCCAGCTCTTTGGATTTGAGTATTGAAGCTTTTGCCCGGGAGGCTTTGAAAGCGGAAAAACCTGTTGATTTAGGCTCCAGATGCACTGTTTTTATGAATTCCCGGGTTAAACAGGCTCAGAAAGAAGGGGCCACTGTGGCTGATATTTCCGCCGGATTATCATACTCGGTAATTAAAAATGCTTTATTTAAAGTAATTAAAGTCAAGAATCCTCATGATTTAGGTGAAAAAATAGTTGTGCAGGGAGGAACTTTTTATAATGATGCGGTGCTCCGAGCCTTTGAAATCCTCTCTGAGCGGGAAGTAATCAGGCCGGATATAGCAGGGATCATGGGGGCTTTCGGTGCAGCTTTGATTGCCAGAGAAAGATTTCAAGAGGGGTATTCAACCGGTTTATTAGATAAAAGGAAATTGAATGAGTTTACCCTGAATTCAACCATTTCCCGGTGTCAATCCTGTTCTAACCATTGCCTCTTGACCATAAATAAATTTAGAAACGGTAAAAAGTTTATTTCCGGAAACAGGTGTGAAAAAGGAGCGGGAAAAGAAAAGGAGCAAGGTTTTTTACCCAATCTGTTCCAATATAAGTACAAAAGACTTTTCGGCTATAAACCTCTATCTAAAGAAGAAGCAAAAAGAGGTACTGTGGGTATTCCCAGGGTTTTAAATATATACGAGAACTATCCTTTTTGGTTTACCTTTTTTACTAATTTAGGGTTTAGGGTGGAACTCTCTGACCGTTCGTCCAATCGTATTTATGAAAAAGGAATAGAGACAATACCTTCTGAGTCTGTATGTTATCCGGGGAAAATGGTGCATGGTCATATTATGAGTTTAATTGAGAAGGGTATTAAATTTATATTTTATCCCAGTATAATTTTTGAAATACAGGAGCAAAAAGATGCGGATAATCATTTTAACTGTCCCATAGTTATTTCTTATCCCGAGGTGGTAAAAAACAACATAGATTTAATCAGGGAAGAAAATATATTGTACATGAAACCCTTCCTTCCTTATGATCATAAAAAAAGATTAGTGGAAAGATTATTTGAAGAGCTAAAGATATTTAATATTAGGAAAAAAGAAATTAGGGAAAGTGTAGCTAAGGCTTATCGGGAACAAGAAAACTTTAAAAAAGATATGCGAAAAGCGGGAGAGAAGGCGCTGAGGTTTATTCGGGAGCGGGGAATGAAAGGAATAGTTTTGTCAGGAAGGCCTTATCACCTGGATCCCCAGATTAATCATGGTATTCCGGAGATGATAAATTCATTGGGCATGGCTGTGTTTACGGAGGACTCAGTAGCCCATTTGGGTCATGTAGAAAGACCTCTTCGAGTCGTAGACCAATGGGCTTATCATTCCAGGCTTTATGCAGCGGCGAGTTTTGTGGCCGAAGCTAAGGATTTGGAATTGGTGCAACTGAACTCTTTTGGTTGCGGACTTGATGCGGTTACTACAGATCAGGTGCAGGAAATACTTCAGGGTAATTCTAAAATTTATACTGCCTTGAAAATAGATGAAATAAGCAATTTGGGGGCGGCCCGCATCCGCATTCGTTCTCTGAAGGCGGCCATGGTGGAACGGGAAAGAAACGATTATCAATTAAAGAAGGTAAACAATAAGTATGAGAAAATTAAGTTTACTAAGGAAATGAAAAAAACTCATACTATTCTGTCGCCTCAAATGTCTCCCATTCATTTTCAGTTTTTGCAGGAAGCATTCAGACTGTCCGGCTATAATATTGAAGTCCTTCCTTCCATTGACAGAAAAGCTATCGATGAAGGTCTAAAATACGTAAATAATGATGCTTGCTATCCGGCGATTATTGTGGTTGGACAGTTAATTGAGGCTTTAAAATCAGGTAAGTATGATTTAAATAATACTTCCGTGATTATGTCTCAAACAGGGGGAGGCTGCCGGGCTACCAACTACATCGGTTTTTTACGGAAGGCTTTAAGGGACGCCGGCTTTCCCCATATTCCGGTAATATCAATTAATCCTAACGGAATGGAAAAAAATCCCGGCTTTAAATATTCCCTGGGACTATTAGATAAAGCCATGATGGGTTTAATATATGGAGATCTTTTAATGCAAGTCTTGTACCGGGTGCGGCCTTATGAAAAGTTTAAAGGATCCGCCAATGAGTTATATGAAAAATGGGTCAAGATTTGCTTAAAATCTTTGTCTTTTCCTGATAAAGCCCTTTTCAGAGAGAATATCCGGGGCATTGTGAAGGAGTTTGACGAGTTGGAAATAACCAATGAAGTTAAACCTAAGGTCGGATTGGTGGGAGAAATTCTTGTTAAATTTCATCCTACTGCCAATAATAATGTGGTGGATATTGTGGAGGCGGAAGGGGCGGAGGCCGTGGTGCCAAGTCTCACGGATTTCTTATTGTATTGCTTGTATGATAAGGATTATCATTATAAATACTTAGCGGGAAGTAAACTATCCCAGTTAATTGCCCTTGGCGTGATTAAGCTTATGGAATATTACCGGACTACTTACCGGGAGGCATTAACTAACAGTAAAAGATTTTATCCGCCGAAAACAATTGAAGAAATTGCCCAAGGAGCTTCCACTGTTGTTTCTTTAGGCCATCATACCGGAGAAGGATGGCTGTTAACGGGAGAGATGGTAGAATTGATTCAAAGCGGAGTAAAAAATATTATTTGCATGCAGCCATTTGCCTGTTTGCCCAATCATGTTACGGGTAAAGGCATGATTAAGGAATTAAAGCGTGTTTATCCGGGAACCAATATTGTGGCTATTGACTATGACCCGGGAGCCAGTGAAGTAAACCAGCTGAACCGGATAAAGCTGATGATTGCCACGGCTTTTGAAAACTTGCATAAAGATGAACAACTCGATTTACAGGTATGTGAAGATATCGGCTGTAAAAAGTTAAAAGCTTTGACTGTGTCATAATTAAAAGAATACGGAGTAAAATCCTGTCCAATAAGGTAAAATAGTGGTAAAATATTGCCACCATTAATTTGTTGTGTTATAATATTTTTCAGTGCTTTTGGATTGATTTACGGGCGGTCCTCTGCTGCAGGAATGATGAGGGCAGTTATGAACGTCTTGGAAGGAAGGAGGAGCAGGGCAAATGGATTTATTGAAGATTGTGGAACAGGAACAGATGAAGACGGATATTCCTCCCTTTAAACCTGGTGATACTGTTCGGGTGCATGTGAAAGTAGTAGAAGGAACCAGGGAAAGAATTCAGGTCTTTGAAGGCCTGGTGATTAAGCGCAAAGGTGGAGGACTTCGGGAAACTTTTACTGTTCGCCGTGTCACATATGGTGTAGGAGTGGAAAGAACTTTCCCGTTACACTCTCCCAGAATTGATAAGATTGAAGTGATTCGCCGGGGTAAAGTGCGCAGAGCAAAATTATATTACCTTAGGGAGCGAACAGGTAAGGCAGCCAGAATTAAGGATATTCGTTAAGCAGTGTAAGGGACTGAGTAAATCGGTCCCTTTTATCGTAAATTACAGTCATATTAATAGTTTTAATTAGGCAATAAAATTAACATATGGCAATAATTTACCCTTGTTACAGATTGCACATAATTCTAAACTTATGTTAAGGATAAATATTTTTTATCATGGGGGTCTAATATTATTTGGACAAATTTTTAGATTTGTCTTTTCAAAGATTAAAAGATTTTTTGGGGGAAGCTGTCGAAATTTTATCGTGGGCAATAGTACTGGCGATCATAATACGCATTTTTTTGTGCGCTCCCTATGTGATTCCATCCCGGTCCATGTCGCCTATACTTCAACCGGGAGATAGAGTTCTGGTTGATAAATTATTTTATCGTTTTGGAGAACCGGTTCGGGGCGATATTGTAGTATTAAAACTTCCCCTGGATGAAAGAATAGAGTACATAAAAAGAATAATTGCCTTACCGGGTGAAACTATTGAAGGAAAAAACAACAGGGTCTATATTGACGGAAAAGTTCTTCCAGAGGGTTATCTACCCCAAGGTATAAAATATGATAGTTTTGGACCTGTTCGGCTGGAAGAGGAAGAATATTTTGTGATGGGAGATAATCGGGCGGACAGCCAAGACAGCAGGATTTGGGGAGCATTAAACCGGAAAAATATTAAGGGCAAAGCTATGTGTATCTACTGGCCTTGTAAACGCATTACATGGCTAAAAATGACTTAGGAAATAAGTCATAGGAGCGACGGTGATCTTAATGGAAGATTACAATAAGCCTGATAAATCCACAATAAATCAATTAAACAACAGGTCAAATCTGACTTCGATTCAGTGGTATCCGGGCCACATGGTCAAGGCAAAAAAGCAAATTAAAGAAAAATTTTCCTTAGTAGATGTAACCATAGAAGTGGTTGACGCCAGGATTCCCCAAAGCAGCAGAAATCCGGTTTTGGAACCTATTTTGCGGGAGAAACCCAGGGTTATAGCATTGAATAAGAGGGATCTGGCTCACCATGAAATGACCTTAAAGTGGATTGCTTATTTTAAAAGTCAAGGTTTAGGCGCTGCGGCAGTTGACAGCAGTTCAAAACAAGGAATAAAAGAATTAATTAATGAGGTAAAAGGAGCGGCAGGCCCTGTAATGAAAGCTTTAGAAGCTAAGGGGAGAAGGAGACGGGCAGTGCGAGCCATGATTGTAGGCATACCCAATGTAGGAAAGTCTACTTTAATAAATGCCATGGTTAATCGGACAGTTGCAAAAACCGGAAATAAACCGGGAGTAACCAAAGGTACCCAATGGATTCGGGTAGTGGATGACTTGGAATTATTAGATACGCCCGGTATGTTATGGCCTAAGTTTGAGAATCAACAAACAGGATTTAAATTGGCTGCTACCGGGGCCATCAGTGACCTGGTTTTCTCATTGGAAGATGTGGCAAAACATTTGGTACTCTATCTTAAAGAAAACCGGCCCGAAGTATTGGAGGAGCGATATAAAATTGAATTGGTCAGTTCCGATCCTTGGGTGATAATGGAGGAGATCGGGAGAAAAAGAGGTTTTCTTGCTTCCGGAGGAGTAGTTATGATGGAACAAACGGCGGTAATGCTTCTCCGTGAATTTCGCAGCGGAAAACTGGGCAGATTCACCTTGGAAAAACCGGGATCAGTTTAGTTTTGATTGCTTTTTGGTTAATGATGATATTCGGGGAGGCGGCATTATGGATAAAGAGGAGCATGGGTGGAAAAAAACACTTCAGGTGGAACAGGAAAGAATTTGCCGTCTGTATCAATATGAACGGGAATTGTATGAAAGGGGTGCTGAGTTTATTGCCGGTGTGGATGAGGCCGGCCGGGGTCCTTTAGCCGGCCCGGTAATTGCCGGAGCTGTTATTTTGCCCCGGGAGTGCTTTATATCGGGGCTTAATGATTCAAAAAAAATCGGGGAAGCCAAAAGATATGTCTTAGAAAGGGAAATAAAAGAGAAGGCCCTTGCTTGGGCCGTGGGGGCGGTAGGAGTTTATGATATTGACCGGATGAATATTTATCAGGCCACACTTCTTGCCATGGCCAGGGCTGTTAAAAAACTTGCTGTCAGGCCCGAACATTTACTGATAGATGCGGTAAATCTGGAGCAAATAAATATTCCCCAAACCTCAATTATTAAAGGAGATGCCAAAAGTGCTTCCATTGCGGCAGCAAGTATTATTGCCAAGTGTCACCGGGACCGGTTGATGGCTCTTTATGATGAACGATTTCCGGGATACGGATTTATCAGACATAAAGGTTATCCCACTCCGGAACATATCAGATTGGTCTTAGAGTTAGGTCGAACTTGTATTCATCGGACTTCTTTTCATATAAAAGCAGGTACAACTAAAAATGAATCCTAACAAGGGAAAGAGGATGAGAAATCAAATGACTCAAAGGTATATAAAACATCAAAATATGTAGATAAGAAAGAATTCCCAGAATTATTTTAAACAAAGGACTAAATTAAGTATTTAAAATTTGTTACAATTAAAAAGGAGGTGAGATTATGTTGCAACAATACAGCGGGTTGGGTATTTATCTCATAGCCGCAATAATATTTCCCTTTATTATAGTATTTGTGGCTTTGATTCTGGGACCAAAACGTCCGAACCCGGAGAAACTGACCACTTATGAGTGTGGTTTGGATACTCAGGGACCCACATGGGTGCAATTTAAAATCAATTATTTTTTGTATGCCCTGGTATTTGTTGTTTTTGACGTAGAAACGGTATTTCTTTATCCGTGGGCTGTAAAATTTCAGGCTTTGGGTTTATTTGCCTTTATTGAAATGATTATCTTTATTGCGATCTTAGTAATAGGCCTTTGGTATGCCTGGAAGGAAGGAGCATTAGAATGGATGTAACAAACCAAGATGTGCCGCAAAATGTAATTTTAGCTTCTGTGGAGAAGGTGTTGAATTTCGCTCGGGGAAATTCCTTGTGGCCGGTTACCTTTGGTTTAGCTTGCTGTGCCATTGAAATGATGGCTGCAGGGGGAGGTCGCTATGACTTAGCTCGTTTTGGCTACGAGGTCTTTCGTCCGTCACCCCGTCATGCGGACTTGATGATTGTTGCCGGTACGGTGACAAACAAGATGGCTCCGTTGTTGAGAAGAATTTA
This sequence comes from Clostridia bacterium, assembly GCA_012838175.1. GTDB lineage: Bacteria > Bacillota > Dehalobacteriia > Dehalobacteriales > Dehalobacteriaceae > DUPU01. The sequence continues at coordinate 445 of DUPU01000216.1, read as the reverse complement.
CGATGAGATGGCTGAACCGAAATATGTCATTGCCATGGGCAGCTGTGCTATCAGCGGCGGGCCATTTGTGGATTCTTACAATGTAGTGCGGGGTGTGGATATGCTGGTTCCTGTAGATGTTTATGTACCCGGTTGCCCGCCTAGGCCGGAAGCATTAATTTACGGGTTCCTTCAATTGAAACAACGAATCAACAATCCAAAAATTGCGGGGTTAAAAATAAATGGATAATGTTAAAGCTTTTGCTGATAGCTTAAACCAAAAATTAGGCGGGATAGTCGGGGTAAGCGAAGATGAAAAATCTTTGATTGTCCCCTCGGATGAGATCCTTAAAGTGTTAAAAGAGATTAAGGAAAATACTGATTTTACTTTTTTAGAAGATGTCACAGCAGTTGATTATCCTGATAATTTAACTGTAGTTTATCATTTGATGAGCTTAAAAGATGC
>DUPU01000027.1 GCA_012838175.1 Clostridia bacterium | reverse complement strand
TTTATGCTTCTCCCACTGAGATTCAAATTCAGGGCGGTTCCTGTGATATGGCAAGATTTTATGAACTTCCCAGTTGGGGAGAGGCCGGCGACGGTGCATCTAAAATATGTGATGAACAGAGCACTATGGAAGCGGCACAGTTTATTTTAATGGCAGCCCTCCAGGGTTGTAATGTCACCCATGATGTGGGTTATATGGATTTTGGCTTGAGCCTTTCTTTTGAACATTTGGTAATTTGCGATGAGATTATCGGAAGAACTATTGCAACTGTGAAGAAAGTGGAAACCAATGAAGATTATCTTGCCTTTGATGCCATAAAAAGAGTTGGTCATGGCGGAAATTATATCGCCGATGAACATACTTTTAAACATTTAAGAGAGGATTGGAGAGGGGAGCTGTCTGATTATAACGGTTATGACGGTTGGAAAAATCAAGGCAGTACCACTATGGTAGAGCGGGCTCATCAAAAGGTGAAAAGAATTCTGGATACATATTGCCCTGAGCCTCTTCCGGAAAAGATCGATCAAGAAATTGAAAGGATTCTGGAACAGGCTAGGCAGTCTTTACGGTAATATTCTCCACCAGCAAATGGATGTTTCTCCAACAGGGGTTAAACATCCGGATTGGTCGTCTGACGATAAAAGGGCAGGCGACCAAATCTATTATTTCAAACATCATTGATTATGAGTTAGAGAGGAGGAAATAAATGTATTTAACGGACGAGGAAAAAGAGATGTTAGCAGGGGCATATGGAGCAGGGACTGCCTTGGCTATGAAAATCCAGGTTGCTGTAGGAGAATGTTTTGATGCAAAACATATGGTGGAAATCAGCAAGGTTCACGTGGCTTTAAGCAACCAGGAAGCCGATCTCTGGTTTGTGGAAAAACTATTGAAAGCCGGAGCATATTGCAGAATTGCACCTACGGTAAATCCTGGTTTTAATCTGGAATTCTGTCGGGAACATCTGTCCATTTCCCCTAAAGATGAGGAATTGATGGAAAGAACCCGCAATGCATATAGAGAGATTGGTGCGACCCTCACTTTTTCTTGTACTCCTTATTTGGAGGCAAATGTGCCTCGTTTTGGAGAAATCATTTCCTATTCGGAGACCAGCGCCACTGCCTATGTTAACTCTGTAATCGGAGCAAGAACAAACCGGGAATCTGTACAAAGCTCTCTTTGTGCGGCTATTACAGGACGAGTTCCTGAATATGGGTATTTGTTAAAGGAAAACCGGCTGGGGAATATACTTGTCGATGTTCAGGCAGATATTAAAGATGATTTTGATTACCAGTTACTGGGGTATTGCGCCAAAAAGATTGGTCCGGGAGTGCCTGTTTTTGTCGGCCTGCCGTCCAATCCTTCCCAGGAAGCCTTAATAAATTTAGGGGCCCAACTAAACACCATCGGCGCTTACGCTATCTATCACATTGTAGGGGTAACTCCCGAAGCGCCCACAATGGAGGCTGCGTTGGGCAATAAAAAACCGGACCGGACGGTTGTAATTACTAATCAAGATTTAGCTGACATACAAAAAAGTATTTCTCGTCCAAAGGGGAAAATCTCTTTTGCCATGTTTGGCTGTCCTCACTTTACCATCAATCAGGTAAAGGAAATTGCCCAAATGGTGAAGGGGAAGAAACTGGCTGCAGAAATGTGGATTTTAACTTCCAGCCTAACGAAAGAGCTGGCTGACCGCATGGGATTAAAGAAAGTCATTGAAAGCTCCGGAGGGCATATTTTAGATAATACCTGTATAGATCAGCCCTGCTGGCACCATTTGGAAGGCAAGGTGGGAGTGACTGATTCTCCCAAATGTGCTTATTACACCAAAAGAAGAGGGCTTGAATTTGTTATCAGGGACCTTAGGACCTGTGTGGAAGCTGCTCTGAAGGGGGAAATATCATGAGCAAAGGTTTAAGTTTTTCCTGCCATAAAATTGCGGAGGGCAAGGCTGAAGGGGAGGTTTTAATTTCCAAGGATGAGATATTGTTCTATCTTTGTGACCCGGAAACAGGCCGGATCATTGAAGAAGGGCATGACTTGGAAGGACAGAGTATTGCGGGTAAAATACTAGTTTTTCCTGCCGGGAAAGGAAGTTCGTCAGTACAAGTCGATGGGCTGTATCAGCTGTTGACCAGAAATAAGGCCCCGAAAGGGATGATTATTGAACGTCCCGATACTATTTTAGTCACCAGCGCTATAATTATGGAAATTCCTTTGGTGGACCGGGTAGAAAAGGAGTTCTACCAAAAGGTGGTAAACGGGGATTATCTTTTTTTGGATGCTGACAGAGGAGAAATTATCATAAAAAAAGAAAATAAACAACTATAGAAAGGAAACAACTATGAAACAGGGGATATACTCATCAAAAGCGCCCCATCCTATAGGTGCTTACTCTCCGGCAGTGAAAGCCGGTGGCTGGATTTTTGTATCGGGTCAAGGGCCTGAGGACCCAATAACTCACGAGGTTAAAGGGAAGACCATTGAAGAACAAACTCAATATGCCCTGGAAAATCTTTTGGCTGTTTTGGCAGAAGCCGGGGCAAAGCCGGCGGATGTTGTCCAGGTTCATGTGTTTCTTAGGGATTTAAATGATTTTTCCCGGTTTAATAAGGTGTACGCCCAATATTTTCCCGATCCCAAACCGGCCCGGACTACAGTAGGGTGTAATTTAATTAATGATATAATGATAGAGATGGATGCTATTGCCTTAGTGGAACAGTAAAATAAGGAATAGAAAAAAGAGGGGAGCAATGGAGGTGTAAAGAGTGGGGAGACAATTTAATTATGTGGGCAAGAGTTATCCGATTCATGATGCTTTGGCTAAAGTAACAGGGGAATTAGTTTATGCCGGTGATTTGAAATTTCCCCATATGCTGCACGGGAAACTATTACTCAGCCCTATTGCCCATGGGATTATCAGAGAAATAGATACCAGGAAGGCGGAAAAACTCCCCGGGGTAGTTAAAGTTTTCACCTTTAAGAATTCGCCCATCAAGCCCTATAATCGGTACAGGCTGCTGCCGGAGCAGGAAAACTGTCCGGAAGATCAAGTCTTATTTTC
>DUPU01000215.1 GCA_012838175.1 Clostridia bacterium | reverse complement strand
TCATGGCATCCTTTGGAAGTAAGGCCATTTCCGGCTGCTCATAATCATAACATACTTTAGGGAGTTTCTTCATTCCCACAGAGAACCGGGAGACCAAATCCTTCAAGGAGTCAAAAAGATAATCCATCCTCTCCTTAGTATCTCCTATAGTTACCATGAGCAAAACCCCCTCCCAAGAAGCCATTTCCGGCTGAATCCGATATTTCCGTCGCAACTCTTGGGCCAGTTCAAACCCGTTTAAACCTAAATTTCGGGCGTTTAGCAATATTTTAGTGGCATCCCACCCTGTTAAAACGGAAGAGTTAATATTTTCTCTGTCTAAACATAAAACACCTTCCAATTGAGTAACTTTATTCCGAAAGTCCCAAGCTAAATCCAGAGTTTTTTCCGCCAATTTCCCGCCGTTTTCCGCCCATTCTTGTCTGGCTGCGTCAAGAGATGCCATTAATAAATAGGAAGGACTGGTGGACTGAATGAGGGACAAATAATCTTCCAGCCCTGTGATATTGTCCTGCACCAGCAAAATGCCTGTTTGCGTAAACGAGCCCATAGTTTTATGCCAACCTTGAACTACGGCTGAAGCGCCGCATTGCAGAGCAGGAAGGGGAAAACGGGGAGAAAATTTAAAATGGGCGCCGTGGGCCTCATCAACCACTAAAGGGATCCCTTTGGCCCGGGCTAAATGGCCTATAGCATATAAATCAGAGGTTAAGCCTTGATAGGTGGGATGAACCATAACCAAGCATTTTGCCTCCGGATGACGGTTTAAAGCAGCTTCCACCCGGTCTGTTCCTATACCGGTAGGAATCCCCCACTCCACATCCACTTCCGGCTTTAGGTAAACAGGGGTAGCTCCGGAAAGAATTATCCCTTCATAAACACTGCGATGAGCATGGCGAGGCATTATCACCTTGTCCCCGGATCCGGACAGGGCCATGATTAAACCATGGATACCGGCTGTAACCCCGTTAATTAAAAAAAATGCCTTGTATGCCCCTAATAAATCTGCCGCCAGCCTTTGGGCTTCTAAAATTGGTCCGGTAGGATGATGTATATCGTCAAGGCCTTCTACTTCCGTTAAATCCCAAAAAAATACTCCTTCTCCCAATAAATTACGCCATTTTTTTAATATTTCGAAACTACCTTTATGTCCCGGCATGTGAAAAGGTTGATAGCCCTCTTTTAAATATTCTGCCATCTTCTCTACTAAAGGCGCTGATTTTTGATTAATCCCATTCATTATCCAAACTCCCAAGGAAATTAACGGTGCCCGAAATTCTATTTACATAGCCTACCGACTTTAATTATATCAGAAAGAATTGATAAAAGCACTGAATTAAAAAAACGATACCTTAACTCAGGTACCGCTTTTCCGGTCTAATAGATCCTGCCTGCCAGATTTTCTTTAAGGAATTTTTAACAAAGGGATAGTAAATATCCTCTGCCTTTAATGATATGATCATTTCCTCACAACAGTCACATAGAAAATTTCCCTGGATAAATAATCCTGCCCCATAATCCGGGGAAGTACTATTACACACCAAACACTTTGCCCCAGTCATTATCGGCCGCCCCTCATTGTTTTTCTACAGTATTGACCATAGAAAACATATTTAGTCATATATATTATTTAATTTGAGTAAAAGGGGTGTATGGCCAAAAAACTGTTTCCTACTTTTTTCTCTGCACTCCGGCATAATCAATATAATAATCCCCTTGGAGAAGCAATTCCGATATGGGAACCACCTGGTATCCCTGTTCTTTCAGAGTTGTAAGCAAGGGATCAAGGGCATCCGGCGTGTATTTCCCGGCATTATGAAATAATACGATGTCACCGGGTTTTATTTTACTTAATATCCTATCCTGAATCTGTTGGGCGGAAAGATCCTTCCAATCCAAGGAATCTACACTCCACTGAATCGTCTTGAATCCCAACCTGTCCACTGTCCGAATTACATTGTTATTATAGTCCCCATATGGAGGACGGAAAAGTACCGGCTTTTGTCCTGTGATATCCTGAATCATCTGAAAGTTTTCTTTTAATTCCTTTTCCATTTGAGCTTCCGATAATTGAGAAAAATGAGGGTGGGTTGCCGAATGCATCCCGATTTCATGGCCTCTTTCGGAAATAGTCCGGGCTACATCCGGATATTTTTCCAGCCAAATATTAACAAGAAAAAAGGTGGTTTTGACATTATGTTTATCCAAAATATCCAATAGCCGTTCCGTGTTTTCTGTACCCCATGTGGCATCAAAGCTTATGGCTATTCTTTTATCCGGGACATCCACACT
>DUPU01000214.1 GCA_012838175.1 Clostridia bacterium | reverse complement strand
GTTTCCGTTACTGCCAACTTTACATGCTGACGGCTTGTGCCACCTTGCATATAGACAGCATAAGGTTCTCTCATGGGAGCATCGGCACTAAGTTCTATGGATGATCCTTGGACAAAAGCACCGGCAGCCATGATCACCTGGTCATTATAACCAGGCATGTCCCATGCCTCCGGAGTAACATGGGAGTCCACAGGCGAGTAACGCTGGATGCCCCGGCAAAATGCAATAACCCTTTCCTTGTTGCCAAGCTTAATGGCTTGAATGATATCGGTACGCAAATCAAAAGGATCGGGCAGCACTTCCAATCCCAATTCCAAACATAAAGCTGCCGTGAAAATCACACCCCAAAGTGCCTCCCCTACAATATGAGGAGCATAAAAAAGTCCCTGATAAAATAAACGATTATTCCCCAAGCTGGGTCCGATTTCTTTGCCGATGCCAGGAGCAGTTAATCTGGCTGCAGCCCGTTCTACCAAATTCTTTTTTCCGACAATATATCCCCCACAAGGAGCAATTCCTCCCCCGGGATTTTTAATCAAAGAACCGGCAATTAAATCCGCCCCAACCTCCAAAGGTTCCTTTTCTTCTACAAATTCACCGTAACAATTATCTACAAAAACAATGATATCAGGCCGTTTCTTTTTAATACTCTTTACGATAAGGGAAATCTCTTCAATGGTTAAAGAAGGCCGCCATTGGTATCCTTTTGAACGTTGTAAAGATACCATACGGGTTTGTTCCGTAATCCCCTTCAATAAAATATCAATATTTACAGTACCGTCATCATCCAAAGGAATTTCCCGATAATTAACACCCCATTCCCTGAGAGTACCTATCTCTTTTTTATCTGAACCAATTACTTTATACAGAGTATCGTAGGGCTTGCCCACTACCAGTAATTCATCGCCGGGTAAAAGATTGCCAAAATAACACAAGGAAATAGCATGAGTTCCGGATACGACCTGATGCCTCACCAAGGCGTCCTCCCCTCGGAAAACATCGGCGTAGACTTCTTCCAATCCTTCTCTGCCGATATCATTATACCCATATCCTGTTGATGATTGAAGGTGCAGTTCAGAGATTCTGTGTTGGCGAAAAGATTTTAAAACCTTGTTTAGGTTATAGCTAACTATTTCATTAATTTCTGTTTCCCGTTTCCGGGCGGTAACTTCAGCTAATTTCACAATTTTTTCTAGTTTCATTCTGTCCTCCACACAATATTTAAGTAGCCGTTACTTTTATGTACTACCTGTAACAAACAACATTTTATATTTTATCCTGTGTTAAACTATCTGGCAAATATTTTAACGATTAAGCGCTTTTCTGGCAGCTTTCAGGATGTCCAAAGCCTCTAAGGTCATTAAGTCTTCCCGGGTAGTTATCTCTTTTCCAATTAGCCTTACCGCCTGCTGGCGCATAGCCGATTCAACGATGTTTCTCACATAGCGGGCATTACCGGAATATTCAGGTCCGTTTAGCATATGAGCACGTAAAATTCTGTCCAAGGTTATCTGGGCTTCTTTTGTTAATTTATACTCTCTGGCCCTTACCATCAGATTAGCAATTTCCAAAAGTTCTTCAATTTTATAGTCCGGAAAATCAATGTGCAAAGGAAAACGTGACCTTAAGCCTGGGTTGGTCTTTAAAAACCACTCCATTTCATCTTTGTAACCGGCCAATATCAGAATCAAATTATTTTTGTGGTCCTCCATAGCTTTAACTAAAACGTCAATAGCTTCTTTTCCAAAGTCTTTTTCTCCTCCTCGAGCCAAAGAATAAGCTTCATCAATAAATAAAACCCCGCCCAAGGCTTTTTTTAATTGTTCTCGCGTCTTCTGAGCTGTATGGCCAATATACTCCCCTACCAGATCGGCTCTTTCCACCTCGATTAAATGTCCTTTCTGCAGAACACCGATTTCTTTGTATAGTTTTGCCACAATTCTGGCCACAGTTGTTTTTCCCGTACCCGGATTACCTTTAAACACTGCATGTAATACAGTAGATTCTGCTTTCAATTTTTCTTTGGACCGTCTCTTTTGAATTTCCACAAAAGCATGTACTTCAAAAATTATTCTTTTTACATCCCTTAAGCCAATGAGTGTATCCAATTCCTTAAATATTTCTTGAACTCGGGGGTTCTCTAAAGATGACTCATCATCTTTTTCCGGTTCTTCTTTTATTAATCCCTTATTCCCTTTAGTTATATGAGGACGTGAAGAAATAGTTTCAAATACTCTTCTCCCTCCCGGTTTAAAGCTCATTTTAATTTCCAATTCCGTCACCTCAAGAAAGAAGGGATATTAGTATCATTATATTCCTCTCTTTAACTTTGTGCACAAAAAGAAGATGGAAATCTTTAAGCAGAAATCGTCAATTAAATTCCGGCAAGACAATACAGGCTGGATTCCTTAAGACAGTTAAGTTATTTAAAGGATTGCCCATAAATCCGGTCAAACGGGGTACCTTTCCCAGAGTGATTTCCCCCAACTCCCCTTCCCTTCCGATGATCTTTGCAGCTTGGCATGTAGCGGCTTGTAGGCAGGAAAGGTTAGAAAGTCCGGCTTGATGAAAGAGCCGCACCTCATGGTAATAGGAAACTCCATGTTCCACCCCGATGGCACCGGCATCAGTCCCGATCCCCAATAATATCCCCATAGTTTCAGCTTTTTTTATCATGTCCAAATGTGGCCGATAGGTTTTTTCTAGTATTTCTATTTCTTCCGGTGCACGTAGTTTTCGTTGGGGCTCTTCGGTTAAAAGGGCCATGGGGGCCACCGTAGGAACCCAGGCAATTTTCTTTTCGGCCATAAGCTCCAATGTACTCGTACTGACAAAAAAACCATGTTCTATTGAATCTACACCGGCCAAGGCAGATATCCGTACAGCCTGGTCAGAGCTGGCATGGGCCATTACTTTTAATCCTTGATCGTGAGATTCTTGTACTAAGGCTGTTAATTCTTCCTGGGTGAATTGAACCGGCCCTACTTTTCCCAATTCTTTAAAACTGACAATTCCAGAAACGGCTATCTTAATTTGATCCACTCCTAGATGAGATAGTTCTTTAATCTGCTCTTTCCCTTCATCGATACTTTTAATCCCTGCTCCAAGGAAAGTTCCGTAATAACCATCCTTACGCAGAACATATCCCGAGGCATTAACTAAAGGGCCGGGAAAACTCCCATCTTTGATACTGTTTCGCACCTTCAATCCGATACATTCCTTATCCCCACCGTCACGCACCGTGGTTACCCCGCAAGATAAAAAATTTGCTGCGGCTTTTGCTACATGTTCATTCAATAAAACTTCATTATCCCAGCGTCCCAGTGCCTGATGAAAATCAACGCCATCCAAGGCAAAATGGACGTGGCAGTCAATTAAGCCGGGCATAAAAGTAATTCCGGAGAGATAAAGATATTTAATCTTTTCCCTTTCCGCCAGTCGATAAGCGGCATCTGACGAAATAATTTTCCTAATCCGTCCTTTGCTTATTAGCAAAGCCTTGTTTTTAAGCACTTCTCCGTCTGTTACATCTATAAAAGCATCAGGAATAAGTAATAATTCTTGATCCCTTTTAACAGTGATGATTTTCATGTCCTTTTTACCTCTAATCAAAAGTTTTCCTTCATTGTATATGATACCACGGTTTTCCTTTCAGGGAAAATTATAAGACTGCCTGTCGGAAATAAAAATGGAAAACCGGTTTCAAACTTTTGCGGCTTGAAACCGGTTCTTGTCAACACTTTGTACATAACTAAGCAGTGCTTAAGGTATTTCATAAATAAACAAGTTTATTCAGTTTTCTCCATCATTAGGTTCACCGGTTTATTGGGCATGATGGTAGAAATAGCATGTTTATATACCATTTGCTGTTTCCCGTCAACATCCATAACCACGGTAAAACTGTCAAAACCACGGACAAATCCTTTTATTTGGAAACCATTTACCAGAAAAATGGTTACACCTGTATTGTCTTTCCTCAGTTGATTAAGAAAAAAATCCTGTAAATTAAAACTACTCTTTGTCATTAAACTCCCTCCAACATTTGGTATTTATACTATTCTACAGGGCTGCCCAGAGTCCTGCTAATGTATTCAGTAATTTTTTGCCCATAGATTATTTTTTGTGAAAAATCAATAATATTAAACCATTTTATTCTTTTATCCCTTTTAAACCAGGTAAATTGTCTTTTGGCAAAACGTCTGGTTTCTCTTTTTAAAAGTTCAATTGCCTCTTCCTTTGTCAGCAAACCGGTTAAATAGGCTGCTATTTGCCGGTATCCCAAGCCCTGCATTGAATTCAGTTTAGGGGAATAGCCCTTTTTTAACAACCCCTGTACTTCTTCTATCAATCCCTTTTCGATCATTTGGTCCACTCTTTTGTTTATTCTTTCATAGAGAATATCCCTGTCGCAATAGAGTCCAACCATAACCAAATCATATGGTATGCGGCAATTGTGTTCTTTTTGAATCAGGGAAAGAGGTTTCCCTGTTTGATAATATATTTCCAAAGCCCGGACAATGCGTCGCAAATCATTAGGATGGAGTTTTTTCCCCGTTTCCGCATCTAAAGAAAGTAATTTTTGGTGCAAATACTCATTGCCATAACATTTTCCTTCTGCATATAGTTTTTCTCTCAAATCATAATCAGTTTCCTGTGGGGTAAAATTGTATGGATCAATAACAGCATTCACATATAATCCGGTTCCTCCGACTAATAAAGGGATTTTTCCTCTCTCATTAATTTTTTGAATCAATTCCCGGGCTAAAGCTTGAAAATCAGCAACACTAAAGCTTTCATCCGGTTCCAAAATGTCTAAAAGATGATGGGGTATGGCTTTTCCATTAATGCTAACCATCTCGTGTTTTTGGATTTTTGCCGTACCGATATCCATTCCTCGATAAACCTGCATGGAATCCGCAGATATAATTTCCCCGTCCAAGTTAGCCGCTACTTCCACTGAAATATCTGTTTTTCCGACAGCAGTAGGTCCTACAATTGCAACCAGCTTTTGTTTATTGATTATATCACCCTCTCCTTTCACACAAATGGTTTAAGAGCGTAAGAACCTGCGTTTGATCTCCTCCGGAGTCAGTATGATAAATATAGGTCTTCCATGGGGACAGGTATATGGGTTCTTAACCAACTTTAACTGTTCCAGTAAAAAATTAATATCTGCTTCTGTAAGAAAACTGTTGCCTTTTACCGCACTTTTACAGGCTAAAGAAAACAATTTTTCCTCGGAAATTATTTCCATAACCGAATTGCCAGACCCACTACCTAGTTTTTCCAATAAATCCAATAATAATTCCTGGGAATTTCCCTCCAAATTCCATCTGGGTACTCCTCTTAATAAAAAAGTATTCTGTCCAAAATGTTCCAGTACAAAACCTATGTCCGCAAAGTAAATAATATTATCAACGAGCCAGATACTTTGTTCCGGCGTTAACTCGATGGTAATAGGTACTGCCAGGAGGCTGGATGCTGAAGGCTGCTTTTGAAAACTCTTTCTTATTTTCTCATAACGAATTCTTTCATGGGCGGCATGTTGGTCAATAATATATAATCCCTGAGGTCCGGATGCAATAATATAGGTACCTTCTATTTGCCCTAAAACTTTCAATGAGGAAATAAAGGAAGAGTCCCCTGAGTTTTCCTGACTCATATTTTGGACGTTTATCTCCTGAAAAGCTTCCCCGCCGTCATGAGCCTTTTCTTCTTTAAGCTGACCTTTAACATTCGTATTATTAATGTAATAAACATTAGGCATCTCAAAGAATATATCCTTATCTTTCTCTTTGAAGATTTCCTGTTGTAGCGATTCTATACTCTTTTTCCTAGACCTAACTCTGATTTCAGGGATAGAAACTAATGGATTATTAAGAACAGAATTAATTGACTTGATCAAGGCGTCTTTAATGGTTCCAATATCCCTGAATTTCACCTCCAGTTTTGCCGGGTGCACATTAACGTCAAAAAGTTCCGGACTTAATTCCAAATATATTATCACAATGGGATATCTTTTTTGAGGTATCCTGGTATGATAAGCTTCCTCAACGGCCTCAGCCAATTCTTGACTTCTGATTAACCGTCCGTTTAAAAAAAAGCTATAGTAATGTCTGGAAGCACGGGTTAGCTGAGGTAAGGAGATTAACCCAGTGATGTACGGAAAGTGCTTATGACTTATTCTCTTCATATTTTTCAGCACTTCACTACCGTAAATATTAAATACCACCTGATCCAGATTGTTGTTTCCCGGAGTTTTAATTAGAGTCCTGTTTTCGTGCAGAAGTTCAAAAGCTATATCCGGTCGGGACATAGCTATTCTCCCGATTAAATCAGAAATGCTGCTTAACTCTGTGGAGGCAGATCTTAAGAATTTTTTCCGGGCCGGGGTGTTAAAAAATAAATCATCTACTGTTATTTCTGTACCGGCAGGGCAACCTATTTCTTCCGGATCACTCCGGACACCGCCGATAACTTGCAAAGCATAGCCCACGGTACTGTTTTCAGTGCGGGAAGCAATTGTCATTTTGGAAACGGCACCTATGGACGCTAAAGCCTCGCCCCGAAAACCCAAAGTGGCCAAATTATTTAGATCGTAAATACTTTTTATTTTACTGGTGGCATGGCGAAGCACAGCAACAGCCAAATCTTCCTTGGACATGCCGCTTCCATTGTCCGAAACTTGAATCCTCTCCTTCCCTCCGTCCCGAAGGGTAATTTTAATGCGGGTGCTGCCCGAGTCTATGGAATTTTCAACCAATTCTTTTACCACCGAAACCGGTCGTTCTACAACTTCACCAGCGGCAATTTGATTGGCGGTAAGGGGATCAAGAATATCGATTTTTCCCATATCTTTCTCCTCAAAAAAATAGGTTCTAATTTTTATAGCCCGTTGTTTTTTAGCTTATTTTGCCATTGATTAAGTTTGAGAAGTGCATCCAAAGGTGTTAAGTTATTTAAATTCAACGATTCTAATTCAGCAATAATAGGGTTTTTGGGCGGATCAGGAACAAAGAAGCTTATTTGCATTGGCTTTTCCTTTTCTTTGATTAATTGTAAATCCGGGGTAATGCCGGTTTGTTCCAGTTCCCAAAGAATTTCCTTTGCTCTCTGTAAAACCTCTTCCGGTAAACCGGCAAGTTTGGCCACTTGAATACCGTAGCTTTTGTCCGCCCCACCGGGAATAATTTTGCGCAAGAATATAATGCCCCCTTCTTTTTCTTTCACGGCTACAGAGTAATTTTTCACCTGGGGGTATTTTTGCGCCAGTTCAGTCAACTCGTGATAATGGGTCGCAAAAAGTGTTTTTGCCCCAATTTGTGGTTTTAAAATATATTCCACTACTGCCCAGGCAATGCTCAAACCATCATATGTGCTGGTACCTCGGCCGATTTCATCAAGTATAATCAGACTCGACCTGGTAGCATGCCTTAAAATGTTGGATGTTTCACACATTTCCACCATAAAGGTGCTTTGGCCTCCTGCCAAGTCATCAGCAGCTCCTACCCTGGTAAAAATCCTGTCCACTAAACCGATGTGCGCCTTGGAAGCCGGCACAAAACAGCCGATTTGGGCCATCAGAACACATAAGGCGGTCTGTCTCATATAAGTTGATTTGCCCGCCATATTTGGCCCTGTAAGCAAGCATATTTGATGTTCATCATTATCCAGGTAGGTATCATTGGGAATAAAACCGCTGACGATAATCTTTTCCACTACAGGATGACGGCCGTCAATAATGTGAAGGGTATCATCATCAAAGATTTCCGGTTTAGTGTAACCGTTCTCCAATGATACTTGGGCAAAGGACAATAATACATCCAAATGAGCAATGACGCCTGCAGTTTTCTGAATTCTTTTGGCATTCTCAGCTATATTTTCCCTGATTTCATGAAATAAGAAGTACTCCCTTTGGGCCAGTTTTTCTCCCGCCCCTAAAATCTTGTTCTCCCATTCCTTTAATTCCTGGGTAATATAACGTTCCGCATTGGCTAAAGTCTGTTTCCTGATATAGTTGTCAGGTACGGAGGACAAATTAGCCTTGGTTACTTCCAAATAATAGCCAAAGACTTTATTGAAACCAACCTTAAGGGATTTAATACCGGTACGGGCTTTCTCCGCTGCTTCCAATTGAGCAATCCACTTTTTCCCGTGGATGGTAATGGATCTAAGCTCATCAACTTCTTCATCATACCCTTCTTTAATAATTCCTCCGTCTCTGACGGATACCGGCGGGGCATGAACAATTCCTTTTTCAATTAAAGCATAAATATCTTCCAGCGGATCCAACAATTCAGATAAGATGTTAAATTGTTTGCTATTTAAAGAAGAAATTAACTGTAGAATTTCCGGAAGTACCGCCAGGGAATTCTTAAGACTGATTAAATCCCTGGGGTTGGCATTTCCGAAAGCTATCCGGCTGATTAACCTTTCCAAGTCAAATATTTTCTTAAGTAATTGGCGTAAGTCTTCTCGGGCAAAAACATTATTCGTCAGTTCTTCCACTGCGTCCAATCTGTCCATAATATCTTGCTTATCAAGTAATGGTTTTTCGATCCATTGTTTTATTAATCTCGCCCCTAAAGCGGTGACTGTCTTATCTAAGACCCAAAGCAAAGAACCTTTTTTTTGACCGTCTCGAATGGTAGCAGTCAACTCCAAATTTCGCCGCGTACTTTGGTCAATCATCATGAAAGAAGATATGGAGTAAATGGAGAGGTCCTGTAAATAAACTAAATCTTTCTTTTGGGTTTCGCTTAAAAAAATAAGTACCATGCCAACAGCACAAACAGCAGCGGGTAAATCGGATAAGCCTAAAGCTTCTAAGGAATGAACCCGGAAATGGTTTTTAATTATTTGGGCACCCTTTAACAAAAAATCTTTATCTTCAGATAATTTTGTTAAGGTAACGGATAAAATTTTCGTTAAGTTCTGGCGAAAAGGCTCGTCATGATAAAGGGTAAGGGGTAAAATTATTTCCGCTGGATTGATCCGGGCAATTTCATCAAAAAGCTTTTGTTCAGAACCGTCACCGGATATTTCCGTAGTCCTAAATTCTCCGGTAGAAATATCTGTATAGGCAATACCATAAACAGAATTAAGTAAATATACAGCTAAGAGATAATTGGACTTGGACTCTTGAAGTATATTGGTTTCCAGTACCGTACCGGGAGTAACGATACGTATTACTTCCCGCTTGACAATTCCTTTGGCTAGCTTCGGATCTTCAACCTGCCCACAAATAGCAACCTTATATCCTTTGCCGATTAACTTAGCCAGATAACCTTCCACGGCATGATATGGAACACCGCACATCGGGACCTTAATCCCGTTTCCCCCGTCTCGAGCAGTAAGGGTAATTTCTAATTCCCGGGATGCGGTAACTGCATCGTCAAAAAACATTTCATAAAAATCACCTAATCGGAAAAAAAGAAGGGCATCTTTATGTTCGGCTTTTATCGTCTGATATTGCTGCATCATTGGTGTAAGGTTAGTCACAGTTTAGCTCCCCCCTGCTGTTAAACTGTTTAGCTTTTACACAGGCTGGCTTAGAAGCCTTAAAACCTCCAGGTAACTATAAAAAAATTATATCATGTATATTACGTAAAGAAAAAGGAAAAGTCCTTGAATGCTAATTTCAAGGACCCCTTCAAAAGACTAATTACATCCGGAGCAACCGGCACAGCCGTCTTCTCCGCAAGCATCGTCTCCTTGAAGTACTCGAGAAATGGCATAATTGATTTCCTCTAAAATCTTACCTAACTTCTCTTGAGCCTTTAAATAATCCAGAATTATCTCGTTTTCCTGTAATTTATCCCTTAAATTGTTTAACTCATCCGTTATTTTATCAGAAGGTTCTTCTCCAGCTACTTGCATGTTATAAACTTCCATTTGTTTTTTTTGAAATTCATTCATTAAAGACATGGCACTGCTGTTGGATTTCAAAATTTTTTCCTTTAAACGTAAATCATGAAGTTCTGAACTCTTTTCTAATGCTTCCGCTAATTCCTGGGCTTTTACCAATACATCCATAATATTCCTCCTAATTTTTTTTCATTTGATCTATTATTTCCCCTTCAAGGTGCCATGTTTTAGCTTTTGTAATCTTAACCGGAATTATTTTACCTGCTAAATCCATTTCTCCGGGGAAATTAACAATTTTATTGGTCCTGGTTCGACCGGTCATAGTTCTTTCACTGGTCTTGCTGGTACCTTCCACCAAAATTTCTTCAAATTTTCCAACTAAGCGTTGATTAATCCTTAAGCTAATGGCATTTTGCACTTCCATTAATTGCTGCAATCTTTCTTTTTTCACCTCTGATGCTACTTGGTCAGGCATTTTTGCCGCCGGAGTTCCGGAACGGGTTGAATAGAGAAAAGTATATGCGGCATCAAACTCAACTTCTTTAAATAATTCCAAGGTATCCTTAAAGTCCTGCTCCGTTTCCCCGGGAAAACCTACAATTATATCGGTAGTTAAGCTATGATAGGAGAATTTTTTTCGAATTTCCTCAATTAAAGATAAATAAAATTCCCTGGTATATCCCCGGTTCATAAATTTCAAAATACGATTGCTGCCGGACTGGATTGGTAAATGAAAATGTTCGCAAACACTTTCACATTCATAAATGGTATCAATTAATTTTTTGCTGAAATCCCTGGGGTGAGAGGTCATGTAACGGATCCGGCTTATTTTTCCGGTTTCATCCAATGTTTTCAATAGATCGGCAAAATCAAAGGCATAATCAAAATCCTGACCGTAGGAATTTACATTTTGCCCTAACAGCATTACTTCTTGATATCCTTCGTTGCCTAAAGCAATGAATTCATTCTTAATAGTTTCCGGTGCAAGGCTTCTTTCCCGCCCTCGGACATAAGGGACTATACAATATGTACAAAAATTATTACACCCATACATAATGGAGATTTGAGCCTTAATTTTTCCCTGCCTTTTGATCGGTAAAGCCTCCGGAATTTCACATTCTTCATCCACAATTTCCAGAATCTGACCACCGTGACGGACTTCATTAATAAACTGAGGTAAACGATACATATTATGAGTGCCAAAAATAATATCCACGTGAGATGCTCTTTTTTTCAGCTTCTCCCCGGCACCTTGCTGCTGGACCATACACCCTCCCACAGCAATAATTAAACGAGGATTAATTCTTTTTAGCCTTTTTAAATTGCCTATATAGCCAAGAATCTTATTTTCCGCACTTTCCCGAACACAACAGGTATTAATGATAATGGCGTCACATTCATTTATGTCATCGGTATGGGTGTATCCTAAAGATTCCATCATACCGGCTAAAACTTCCGAATCATGTTCGTTCATTTGACAGCCAAAAGTTACTACTTGATATTTTAAATCCATTTCGGCACATCCTTTGGTGCAAATCTTGTATTATTATACCACATGGTTTTGGCATTGACAAAGAAACAGAGGGTTCAGCACCCTCTGTTTCACAAATATTTTAGATTAATTTAAAATCTATGAAGATAATTCTTTATGTTTTCGATAAGCTATATTAAGCAAAGATTTGTCTTGGCTATAGGTTACCCTAGCTAAAGCATCAATAATATTAAAGAAACCCCCGTTTTTAAATCCTAACTCTTTATTATATTGGGACTTATCGGTTGAGGCTTCCATTAAAAACCAAGTAATCTGATTACACACCGGTTCTTGCCTAGTAATGGAATAGAACTCATAACTGGTTTCTCCCACGGGACCGACTATTTTAGCATCCACACCTGCTTCCTCTTTCACCCTTTTTAAGGCTACATCCGTGGCACTTCCACCGTTTCT
>DUPU01000213.1 GCA_012838175.1 Clostridia bacterium | reverse complement strand
GACCATCCGTCCCTTCTACCCCTACCGGCACGGGAGGAGCTATGTTGTCAAATCTATAAGCCTGAATAAAGGGTTCACTTTCATTTCCTTGAGAGTCTCGGGCAATGGCCCGTATCTCAACATCCCCGTTCAAACTGGATGAATCCCAGCTGAAAGTAGCCGTCCCTTGGGTTGCTTTAACACCAATGGGAATCCAGGTGCTGCCATCCAGGGAATATTCCAGCCTAATGCTGGACAAAGTCAGGTTATCTTCCGCCTCTACGGTAACGGAGGCATTTGACCCAAACAAGGTCCCCGCTGCCGGAGTCATTCTGATCACCTCCGGAGGAGTCGTATCAGAAATCGCTGCAGCCGCTGCAATGTTTGAGCTTTCACTTTCAAACCCGATGCCGTCAAAAGCAGTAACTTTATAATAATAAGTCAGACCCGCTTGCACTGAACTATCTTGATAGGTGGTATTAGTCCGGCCATTGACGTATATTGTATAATCATATGGTCCTTCCAAACTATTGGCCCGGTAAACCCGGTACCTGGTCACATCTGTATCGGGTGGCGCCTCCCATGACAAAGTAATACGGCCGGTGCCGTAGGTGGCGGTAAGATTTGCCGGGGCTGCCGGCGGAGTTAAATCCACTGGATAAGTGGCAGTCCTTTCGGCTAAATTTCCCCACCTGTCGTAAACCATATAATGCACGCTTAATGTTCCAGTGGACAAGTCTTCTGCCTTTACTGAGCCATAAAAGTAAAAACGGGCATAACTGGAATCAAAATAGGGACCATACACCGGCTCTATGGAAATCCATTCCCCTCCATCCAGGGAATATTTAATCTCCGCCCGAGCACCTCCTGAACCTGATGCATCAGTGAAATCAACTCTAAAACTAAAGTTTGTGGCACCGGGTCCTCCAATCTTGGTATTATTCGAAGGATTGATACTTATGATATTAGGCGGGGTCCCGTCTGCTAAAGTGGTGGCAGAAACCTCTTCGGACCTGGCCTTGTTTTCGAAATTGTCAACGGATTCCACCACATAATAATAGGTAGTATTGGGTGCTAATCCTGTATTCTCATATTCCGTTGTGCTCTTGGAATAGATACTGGTAACATACGTGTAAGGCCCTCCGGGCGTTTCACTGCGGTAAACAATATATGGATAATATGCCTTCAAATCCGGGTCGGGAACTGGATCCCAATCTAAAGTGATGCTTCCGTCGCCTGGTATTGCCGCTAAATTGGTGACGGCACTTACCGTAAGGTCCAGTGTCCAGGGTTGATCAATGGTAAGATAAGCTTCATTACCCGCCTGGTCTTTTGCCTTGACTCTAATTAGATATGTACCCGAACTCAGCCCCTCTGTATTCCAATAGAAAGTAATCTGATAATAATCCGTATATTTCGATATACCGCTTTTAGTAATTCCCGCTGACGACCAGGTATTTCCCCCATCCAAGGAAAATTCCGCATCCATGGAAGCAATTTCTTTATTATCTGTGGCCCGGGCATTAAACCTAACTTCCGGTCCTCCTGTTGACGTACCGCTTCCCGGGCTGGATATAGTAATCTGGGTTACCTCAGGAGGAGTCATATCATCTAGCAGCCGGGCGGAAACCATTTCGGATACGCCGTAGTTACCCCTGGTATCGCGATGTTTCACAATATAATAATAGGTGGTTCCTATGGTGCCGGTATTGTCGGTATAGGTGGTAGTGTTTTTATTGGTGATATATGATCCGATACGGGAAAATCCATCTTCAGCACTTTCCGACCGCCAAACTTCGTATCTACTGAAATCAGTATCCGGTACGGCATCCCAGGTGAGAGTCACCGTTCCCTCTCCGGACTCGGCAATTAGATTTGCAGGATCTGAGGCAAAAACATCCAAAATCACTGTACGCTCTTGGTATCCAATATTTCCCGCATAGTCTTCAGCACTAAACCTTAAAATATAGTTACCGGAAATAAGTCCTGTGGTATCCCAGTATTCGGTCCGATAGTAATATGATGAGCTGGAATATGGCTTTCCTGATGCAATCTCAGTCCAGCTTGTGCCTTCGTCTCCAGAATACTCAAATAAAAAGTTCGCGATACCCTTTGGAGAATTATCAGTTGCCCTGAAATATAGCTCTATGCTGGGTCCACCAATTGTACTCCCGTTATTAAGAGTGTAACCGGCGGCAGTGATGTATGTAACCTGCGGTGCTGTTACATCAGCTAAAGGCGATGCCGAAACCTCCAGAGAATAACTGCTTTCATTCCCGACCTTATCCCTTGCGGTAATCACATAATAGTAATCAACCCCCAACTGCACATTGGTATCAGTGTAGCTGGTGCTGCTGGTATAGGTAATATATTCATAACCCGTACCGGAAGAGGTAGAACGATAAATCCGGTAACGATCACTGCTATGAAGGTCAGTCTCAACATTAGCCGCCCATGTTAAGGTAATTTTATCAGCCGCTCCCGTGGCAGTCACATTTGCAGGAGGTGCCGGAGGGGTATTGTCCAGTATCCATATCCGTACTGTGGAGCCGTCGGAAACATTACCCGCCCGGTCATGGGCAATTGCTCTGAACTTATAGGACCCGTCGCTAAGTTTTCCGTAAACTTCAATCTCCGCTGTGGAATCCCACTCATATGTTCCGGAGGAATAATAGGAGGAATGATACAATTGATCCTTGGTCAAGGTTCCGATACTATACCAGTTCACTCCATCATCGGGAGACACCTGAATATCAATTAGCTCAATTTTTGAGTTGCTTCCGTCTCTAGCCTCCACATCAATTGATACGTTACTGCCGCCAATAGTTGTATTATTGCCGGGTGTGAAAAAATAAATCGTGGGAATTTGGGTATCCAAAATTACCGTTTGCTTTTTGGTATGAGTACCGGTGCCATCAGTAGCAGCAACAGTGATAATGTTGGAACCTTCTATCAGAGTTAGATCATAGCTGAAGACCCCCTCCGCATCTACATCGGCACTTGCCCCGTTAACGGTGACTGTTGCCCCCGGTTCCGTCTGTCCCTTTAATGTATAAGTGCTGTTATTGGTCGCAGTATAAATGCCTCTTTCTAATTCCAATTCCGGCCCAATAAAATATTCGCCAATAGTATAAACCGTTTCGCTCCGGTTGCCTAATTCATCCACGGCATAAACAGAGTACCTATAAACTGTATCCCGGGCTGCATAGATGTCGGTGCAACTGTGATCGGGCTCATAGATATACCAATAATTCGAGTAAGACCAATCGTCCCCGCTGGGCACATATCTTTGTAGATAATAGTAATCTGTCCCCGGCATACTGTCCCAGGTTATATGGATGCCGTTAGAAACATTTTCCGCTTTAAAATTAGTTGGCGCATCCGGGGGCAAGCGGTCCACCGTCACCCAATGGATATCGGAAACAGTCGTACGTCCCCCCACATCAACCGCAGTTGCCCGTACCTGGTAAACTTCCTCACCAATAGCAGTGAGATCCCAATAACCGTCCACGGAAAAGTAATTGTTGCTTCTTTCGGGGGTAGTGTTTCCCTCATTAAGCAGAATCCAGTTCTCCCCGTCCGTTGATATTTCAATGGCAATAGACAGGATTTCCTGGTCATCAATAAACGTAGCCTTATAATAGATATTAGTGTGGCTGGTTTCTGCGCCATCTGACGGTAAAAAGCCATCAAGCACCGGTGCGTCGACGGGTATAACTCCAAACCGGGACTCCGAACCGTTAGAAACATTCCCAGCCCCGTCAACAGTCAAAATCCTGTATTCATACTCTAATCCCGGGGTAACTGAATTATCGATGTAATTTTGCTCGGTAACATTAGATGAGAGGGTTGAGAAGGAGTAATTGGCATACATGCGCCGCTGGACCACCACATGATCAAAGTCGGCGGCAGGATTAACCCAGCTTAAAACCAGTGCCGTTTTGTCTTCATTAACTTCCACTATAAAATCTGTCACATCAGCCGGCCGAGTGATGTCTTTATATAAT
Source organism: Clostridia bacterium (assembly GCA_012838175.1). Lineage (GTDB taxonomy): Bacteria > Bacillota > Dehalobacteriia > Dehalobacteriales > Dehalobacteriaceae > DUPU01. Next base: position 10,036 of record DUPU01000213.1, on the reverse strand, counting down.
TTTTTATTTACCTGAAAACTATTGCCCAACACGTCATGCCCGACCGCCTGGAGCCAAATATCACCGTCAGGCAGACTGCTTAGATTATACCTGGCTTCACGATATCCTTCATTATAACTGGAATACCAACTAAAACCATAATCATAAGTTTTTAATGGTTCCAGGGATTGCCAGACTTCCCCGTCTGAAGAGTAGTTAAAGTCAATGGCGGTCATCTCATTTTCGGCATTAAAAACAGCCCCGATATAAAATGACCCGGCATTGTTAATATTGATGATATTTTCATCAGTCAGATACCATCGTTGAAAACTAAAAGGCCCTTCGTTATACAATGTCCCACTGACTCTCGGTTCGTCAACACTTTGATTCCAGTAGGAATCATAGGTCACGATCTTATAGTAGTATGTTTTATAAGGAGAGACATTTGTATCGGTATAGGAAGTTTCTCCATAAACTGTCCTAATATAATTCCATTTTTCCGACGGATTTGTACTATCATAGACCCAGCGGTAAATCTCCCCGCGATAAAATTCATCGGGGTTTTCCCAGGTAAGGATCAGGGCATTATTCTCCTCATTAGGTTTTACCTGGAGGTTTACTACATTTTCCGCAATTGTATCAACCCGGAATTCTCTCTCCACAGACAATGAATTGCCGCTGGTATCGGTGGCGGTAGCTTTTAAATAGTAAGTACCATCCGCTAACTCGGTAAAATCAACGTTTATTACCCTATACCATGATAGGTCATAATTATTAAAACTCAGTCCCCCATCATAGATTATTAAATCGTCCAAAGAATGCCAGTTGATCTGGTCTGAAGAATATGCATATTCGATGGAGGTAATATCATTTTCCCCTATAAAAGAAGAACAAATATAATACTCGTCTTTATAATCAGGAGTTACCACACCATCATAATTCAAATCCCATCCATAAAATGTAATCGGAGCGGTAACGGTTAGTTTCCCTGTTACTGTTGGTTCATCTGCACTCCTATTCCCGTCATAGTCCCAGACAACGATTTTATATTTGTATGTGAAGTAAGGGTTTACATTTGTATCTATATATGAATTTTCCCAATAAACATAAACCCTCTTAATACGTTCCCAATCGCCCACCTGGTTTTCACCATCAAATACTGAGCGATAAATCTCCATATAATCAAATTCGTCAGGGTTTTCCCAGGTCAGCACCAGAGCATTATTTTCCTCATTAGGTGCCACCTGGAGGTTCATAACATTATCGGCGACCGTCTTAATAATGAGTTCTCTTTCAACAGCTAAGCTGTTATTGTCTGTATCAGTTGCTGTTGCCCTTAGATAGTAGGTCCCATCAGTAAAGGATGTAAAATCTACCTCAATATACCGGTACCATTCCTGTTCATAATTATATAATTCATCATCCCAGACCACGAAAGGTTCCAAGGAATGCCAATCGTTTCTATCCTGGGAATACTCGTATTCTATAGAGGTAATCTCTTTTTCTGCCATGAAACCTGCTTCTATACCAAAATACTGGTTATTCCATGAACCTACCACATCGTCGTATTGATACCAATTAATCAAATAAATTGGCGCCTCACGGAGGCATCCCGTCACAGTAGGAGGATTCTCTGCTTCATTTCCTTCTGAGTTGCAGGCAACAACCATATATGTATAATTCTCCTTAGGCCGGACACCAAAATCGGTATAAGATGATTCTGATGTTCTACCTAACCAATGCCATTCACCATAATCGTCATCGAAAGGCACGTATATGTATATATCTGCATATTCAAAGTCTTCCGGGTTCTTCCAACTTAAAACAAGCGCCGTATTATCAGCATTGGGAGCCACACTTAGATCATAGACATCATCGACAACAGCATTGATGATAATTTCTTTCTCATAAGACAGAGTGTTGCCGTCCGCATCAGTTGCAATTGCTTTTAAATAATAAGTCCCGTCGGAAAAGGTTGTGAAATCCACCTCAATATTCCGATACCATACTTCCGCATATTCATCAAAACACACCCCCTCATCCCATACGATAAAAGAGTCCAGGGACTGCCAATTGTTTCTATCCTGGGAATACTCATATTCTATGGAGGTAATCTCTTTTTCCGCCATGAAACATGCTTCCATGTAAAAATTCCCTCTATTGTATGAGCCCACCGTATCCCCATCAAGGTACATATCGATAAAATATATCGGAGATGCACGTAAGCTTCCCGTTACAATAGGAGGATTCATGGCTTCGTTATCATATTGATCAACGGCAATTACTTTATAGGTATAGTTTTCTTTGGGCCGTACTTCAAAATCAATATAAGACGTTTCATTTGTATCACCCAGCAATTCCCAGCCTTCTTCACCGTCGCCCTCGGATACATATTTATAAACTAACGCATACTCATAGTCTGCTCCCTTTGTCCAGGATAAAACCAGCCCGTTATTATCTTCATTGGGCTCTATACTTAAATCACGAACATTTTCCACGACGGTATCTTTAATAATAGTTTCCTCAACAGACAAAGTGTTTCCTAAAGCATCGGTGGCAGTGGCCCTAATAATAATTGGGCCATCATCAAACCCGGAAAAATCAACATAAAGGTCACGCCACCATGCGCCATCATCCCACAAGAATACACCCTGCCAATCCTCTATAATCATTGGCCCGTCTATTTCTATCCAGTTTTCTCCATCCTGCGAACAAACATATTCAATCGCCGTAATATCCTCAGCAGATATAAATGAAGCGCTAAGCCAGATGCACATATTGTCATGGGAGCTTATTATTTCCGGGTCAAAGTACCACTCACCATGAGTTATCGGCTGATCTCCGCTAAACATATTCATAGTCAAAGGCTGTTCTTGATCAATCTCTTCAATTATGTCATTAGTTTCATCATTAATTGCGTTGTCATCACTGTTTTCAATATTATCTTTATTATCTTCGGCACTATCTTCAGCGTCATTTTCATTGCCATTTTCGACAGCGTCTTCTATACCATCTTCGATACCATTTTCTGTCTCTGTATTTTGATTGTCTTCCTCATAAACCTCTTCCTCATGAGCATCTTCCTCATAAACGTCTTCCTTAACAGTTTCCTCAGCATTTGATAAGCTGCCTAAATCATTATTAATATCGGATGATCCGCTTGTTACAGATATAGTACGATAACCGTCAAAAATTAAAGTTGTTGGGCTATTAGATTGAGGAGTATTAGCTTTGGATGAGGGAACACTTTCTTTCGGTGAGGATGGTGGAGCATTTTCTGCTTCAGGTTCTAAAGTAGCATCAGTAGTTGCTTCTCTGATTATTGCGGAATCAAAAGCATCGTTGGCTGGATCAGTAGGAGAATTATTTCCGATTTCAGACAAAGTTATTACCGGGGCAGAAGCAGACAACTCATCAGCGGGAGCACTGGCCGTCTGTCCTTCGTTTTCCTCCTTTTCTGCAGCAGGAGCCTGATGGATACTATTTAAAGCATCAGCCGGCGAATCATCGTTATTTTCCTTGGGGGCATAAACATCCCTGTGCACACTGGGAGAAACCGCCCCACTTGGCGCAGCCAATACAGGGATAGCTGCCCCACCCCAGATCGTAAAAAGAAAGGTAAATATGATAATCCAGCTTACCGCTTTATATAAAGTCTTACACCTGCTTAATTTCATCATTTCTAAAACACTCCCCCATCTATTCTTTATATTGAAAATATTTAAAACTCTTTTTATTTTCGGCCACAATTATATCCCGAGAAATACATACTTGATTATAATTATATTGGAAATGTAAATTTTTTACTTGCGAAATATTGTTATATATTTTAGGTTTTTCTAATAAACAATGTCTAAAACAATTACATTTATCAAAACTTGTTGTATACTTGTTTTAGAATCTCCAATAAATATCTATTGTGGAGAGGTGAGTATCTTGGGTCTAGACCAATTAAAAATGCTGGGAGAAGGTCCTTATCCTCTGCCTATGAACCAATTTATGGAAATAAATAATATTTACCTGGATACCGATATATGCATCATCATTTCAAAACTGCCTATGGATTTCCCGGATAGAGCTCAGCATGTGCACGACAGCTATGAATTTACTATCCCTTCTTCCGCTATGCCGTACGTCAATATCGAAAATCAATGCTTTTACACTGAAAAAAATAAGATATTGCCCTTTAACCCGGGGCAAGCACATGGCTCCTTTCGCCCCATGCTGAATAAACGTCTCATCTCCCTCAATGTAGATAACGATGCTTTAAATGAAATAGCCTATTCTATTTTCGGCAAATCGAATGTAAGCTTTAAGCAGGGCGACTATGTATTTACCAATGACTTAAAAACATTGATAAATTCATTCGTTGAAGAATACAATAATCAACAGCCCGGCCGCAAACTGGTTCTGAAAAGTCTCAGCACTCAGATCGTGGTACACCTTTTAAGAAACATTGACAGCAATATGCCCTTAATAGTATCGTCTGAGTATAGCACAGCAAAAATAAATATTGATAAGGCCATTGAATACATTAGGGATCAATATAGTGAGGATGTTTCCTTGGAAGAAGCAGCTAGAATCGCTCATTTAACTCCCTACCATTTTATCAAAGCTTTTAAAGCCTATACCGGGAAAACCCCCTATGAATATCTTTTACAAGTGAAAATTCATAAGGCCAAGGAGCTTTTAAGTTCACATAATCTGACCATCACTGAAATATGTTATATGTGCGGATTTAACAGCTTAAGCAATTTTACTACCTATTTTAAGAAAAAGGTTGGGGTCTCCCCTTCCCAATACCGAAAGATTCTTTCCAGCCGATGCCGTTAATGATTTCCCTTTTCCTTTCTTTATTTGCCTCCCTTAACGGATGACTGCCTACAGATTGCTTTAGTCTAAATGTGCTCATAATGTTTATGTATGCTTTACTTAGGCATAAACAAAATTCTATTAATACTTTAATAAACGACCTGCAATAGGGATAGGCCGAATATGCTTATAATCAGTACAAAAAATGTTGTTTTTAAATCAAGAAAACTTGACTTGCGTCAAGCCTCTGGTGCAGGCGGAGGCCTTAGTTGCACTTAGATTATGCTAAAAGAACTAAGTTCTTTGTCACCAACTTAGGAAGATAAATGCGAAAGATGCGTAAAATGACCACCAAGGACTTATGTGCCAATAACAAAGGATCAGAAAGCTTTAGAGCTTTCTGATCCAAGAACTTACTGATTCTTTGTTTTTTTAGCCGCATCCTAAACACTATTGCCGTAAAGAATATTAAGGAACAATAAAAATGTTACTCCCGTCTAAAAGTAAAAGGATTTATTCTGCCATCTGCCGGCATTGATTTGTGAGCCGGTACCGCCTGATTTACCGGATTTTTTGGATTCATTAAAGGATAGAATCAAACGGAGGTTTGGAACGTGGATTATATTTTTCCGGTTACCATGGGCTTTACCGTTCTCATACTTATTGGCCTGGGAGTTCTGGTTAAACATTATAAGGCATATTGGCTGATATCAGGCTACAACACCATGTCCAAAGAAAAAAAGAAGAATGTAGATATTGAAGGTTTGGCTAAATTCACGGGCAATATGTGTTTTGCCATAGGGATCGTCATGATTTTGGGAACGGCTGCCATAAGCTTAAGCCAGGAAATTCTGGGGACAATTATTTTTACTGCCTTTTTCCCCTTAACCGTTTATATGATAATAAAAGCACAAAAGTATGATGGCAATAACTTTAACCCGGATGGAACCATGAAAAGAAAATCCAAAATCCTTATCTGGGGTATTTGCACTTTTCTGTTATTAACAACCGTTGGGGTGAGCGTTATGCTCTACTATAGCTATCAACCAACGGACTTTGTTATAGAAAATAATGTGCTGCACATCAAAGGCCTTTATGGGGAGGAAATCCCGTTGAGTGACATCAGCGAATTATCTTTACGATACGACTTACCGGAAATAACCTCCCGCACCAATGGCTTTTCCCTGGGAAGTGTGAAAAAAGGCCACTTTAGATTAAAATCCCTGGGCAAGGCCAAGCTGTTTCTAGATGCTTCCCAGCCTCCTTTTATCTACTTAATGAGAAACGGTCAACCGGTCATCTTCAATTGCTGGGAAAAGGAGGAAACAGAAAATCTTTTCCGGAAATTAAAATGATCCTTCAGGAGAAGAAGATGCCTTCTTCCGACTAAATCCCCATTCTTCCCACTGCCAGACAGTAGTACGGAGCGGAGCAGCAGCATCCAAGGTATATTTGTTGCCCCGCACCTTCCGGTACCTTCCTTCCTCTACCACCAGTTCATTGAGGCCATCCCCGTTAACGTCACAAATGGCAAAAGAAACCATGGGACAATCCAAATCAGAGGAGCACCAAACAGGTTTAAATGTATCCCCTGTGAATTTAAGTATAAACAGGTGATTCTTGTAGCTGGTATCCTCTCCAGTTTGCCAGAAAGGTTTTATTTCACCAAAGCTGCCGGTTTTCCACAGGCTGATGGCCAAATTGACCGTACCGTCATTATCTACGTCACCTAAAACAAAATGATCAACAGACCATTCCGGAGGAGATTGCCAGATGAATTGTCCTTCTTCCTGCACCCTAAGACGGTGGTCGGCCAAAAGATACTCCTCTATTCTCCCGTCCCCATCAAGATCTCCCGTCCCACGGACCGGAGAGGCGGAACCCCCCTGGTCCGAAAATACCCATACCGCCAGGATCAAAGACAATATTACCGGTACCGCCACCAAACAAATCCGTTTTACCATGCAGGCACCGTATAAGCTTTCGTCCAAGCAGGCTGATCGGGCATGCTATCACTTTCCAGCATTTCCTTCCATTTTTCGTTTGTCAAACGGTCTGCCGCCGGCCAGGGAAACTCGTAATAAGAGTAAACACCGCCTTTGGTAATACGTAATTTTCCGTCCACCGGTACTACGACATAGATATAGCTGACAAAGCCGGTACCTTCCTCCAGGACCAGTCCGTTGGGATCAGTAGCGACATCAGCGATCAATGCGGCCGGGTTCTCATAAACCGCCGATGGGTGATCTACCCCTTCGTCCCGCAGGGCTTCCAGCCAAAAGTGTTCCAACTGGCCTCCAAAGCTTTTAATCAACTCGTACTCTTCATCATCCAGGGGTGTATTGGCTAATTCTTTTTCCGCAATCACTTTTAATTTTTTGGCTAGTTCCTCCATCCGCTCCAGGGCTTTCATATCCCCTTCACTCAAAAGGTCTCTGCTCTTTAAACCATCAATCGTCATTCTCGTCAGTGCCGCCAACCGGGCATAAACCTCCGGATTAGGTTCCACATATCCCCTGTCATCCAGTGGTTCATCACCGCCACCCATTTCCGCATATACCTGTTTGGCATAGAGAATGGTATCGTGTTTTAGTTCCGCCCAACTCCCCAGGTATGTTTCCAGCTGCTTTCTGGTCCATGCCCGGTTCTGCATAAAAGAGGGATACCCCTCCCCTTTCTCTTCTGTGAGAGGTGCCAGGGTGTACAGCCAAGACCAGTACAGGTTTTGAGTCCATGTCCTTTCATCCAGCTTGGTAATGAAATCCTGGATTTTACCCATATTTTCCGGGTAGTTTTGATAGTCGGTTTCCCCCAGTTCTTTCAAAATTGCATAGGCTTCCCTAGAACCCATAGCCGCAGGAATATCCAAGCCTTTAGGCAGCATCCGCCGCTCCCCTTTATTGTTTTCCTTCACTTCCCGGTATACCAGGCGTTGGAAAATGGAGGCGTCCAGGGTAAAGCGCTGGCCCATAAAACGAAAACCTTTTATTTCCTTTTCCCGGTCAGGCTGAATTGTCTCATCAAAGATGGGAATGGAATTAATCGCCGGCGGTTCCAGCTTCTGTACGCCGACAAGAAAATCCTGCCAGCGGCCGGCATCTCTGGTTAATGTATTCAAATTTGGTATCTCGCCATAGATTTCCGTAAGTAATTGGTAATATTGACTAAAACCAAGGTCATCGCTTTTACCTACAAAAAAATTGGTCGGTTCATAGATACGGTTCCAGGAGTCATAATTCTCCCGGCGGCTGAGCAACAGGGTAATCAGCGCCGCTGACTTGGTTTCATCTTCATTGGCTGTGCGTAAAGTCATCCGCCCGTACCACATCATGGTTTGGAAATAGTTCTTTAACTCCTCCGATTTGGTATAATGCCCTCGGGGAGCATACTGGGTGTAATCTTCATGTAAAGTTTTTGCAGGTTCTGTATCCGCAACCCCTATATTCATAACCGGTGAAGGCACGAAGGTTTCCTGGTGCGCACCAATCAGCTCCAGTTCACTCTTTACTTCCTTTTGCACAAAGGATGGAACATCAGCCTGGGGATTAAGAAGACGGGCAGCAACAGCAAAAAAGGCCACATTTCGCTTGGCGGCATTTTCCCATTCCGTGCCCTTTAGTACCTGGTACTGATTTTGACTTTCTGTCAGCATGGAATCAGTTAATGTAACAAGTTCATCCCGCAATTTGTCCTTTTCCAGGGTCCGAAGCAGGTGGCTGAAAAACAGATGGTAATTGTGCAGCATTGCGTCGGTGGTGACAAAGTTGGGGATCGTGCTATAGCGATTAATTTCATAAATGCTGAAAAATTCCCGCTCCTTTCCGGGTACAACAACGAAACCGTTCTTAGCGAGAAGATTTTGCGCTGCCTTGGAAAACTTAAATTGTTCCTTGTTCGTAACGTTGCTCAGGTCATGAGCAACCCGGTATCCCTCTATAGATGGGTTAAGATTAACCGGAATTTGTTGATAGGGAGCAAAAGAAGCATATCCCGCAGTTAATGTAACCGGCAGGATCGCTGAATCATTATCGGTTCCGGTTTCCGATGCAGTTTCTTGCTGGGACAGACCCTGTGAATTAGACTGGCACCCGGTAAGACCTGCCAGCAGTATGATCACCATGATCAGGCAAACGGCAGCAGTTTTGGTATTTTTCATAGAAAGTTCCTTCCTTTTTTTTCTTGGTTGGACGAAATTTCGCCGGCTTTTGTTTCCATAATAAAATATTGGCCTTTTATCTTCAATCCGGGTTACGCTTTGCCTAACGATATTTAGCGATTACTTATTTTATACAATGACATAATAATCTCTTGCCACTTGCGGTATTATCAACATATCGCGCAATCCAAAGACAATCTGAAGAGAAATATATTCTTAAATAAGTTTTTTTCTTTTCTTTATCGTATATAGTGTATTGATATCTTGATGCGCCAGGAATAAATGAATACACATAAGAGTCAGTGGGCACTTCTTCCTTGACATAACTGGGAGACTCGATTTTCACGCTATCAACAGAAGACCTGCACGCAAATATGTCGGCAGCAATAGTATATTCTGTTCCCTTCATCTTTCTATTCAAAAAAACAACACTAGATGATGATAAAGGTGATAAATAACTTACTTCATCGAATTTATACCGCTGCAGCCAATAATACCAAAAAGCAAAAACACAACCAGTGCCGCCGATAAAATCAATCTCATTTATCTCGAAGCCCCCTTTTTCTTGATGGTTTCTTATATTTCGGTACCTGCATCCTAAAAAGGGTCATTCCGCTTACCGGAATTTGGGGCAAAAGGTGAGCCTACCAATTTATGGCCTAAATAGTAGCCAAACCCGATGATGGTCTCCATGGGTGAGAAATACTCGATAGTACTGTCAAACAAAAAATTGGCCGAGCCGCTTAATTCCTCGTCCGCCTGCCACATAACAACGGCCAGCGGTATTTTGGGGAAAGTGGCAAAAACGGCCCCACTGTCCCCCATACTGAGCTTCTTCCCGTTCAGCGCGGCAGCAGCACGATCAAAGGCGGCTAGATCATATTGAAAGGTATTTACTAAGGCATCAAGCACCTCTTTTTTGAAAGCCGGATAGAAAATTGCACCACCGTAAGGTATTTCCTTTAGTGTAATCCATTGGCCTGACGGTGTAATATCCTGAGCATATGTAAGATAATGAAGTATTAATATCCCGGTAAACGGATCACAGCGGATACCAGTTGACTTCTCATATACCTCCCCGTTTTTTAT
>DUPU01000212.1 GCA_012838175.1 Clostridia bacterium | reverse complement strand
TCCCCGTTTTTTATATCCGCAATAAATGGCCTTTCAAAAAAAGGCACACAATATTGACCGGAATCTGCAGAGTAATCCGCAACCGCGTTGGCGCATACTTTCATAGGGTCTTTCGCTTGCAAGTCTGCCATAGCCTTATCAAAGGCAATCTGATAATTCGAACCCATACTTATTCCCCCAATCTTATTTTATATCAGACTGTATTAATTTCTTAAACCTGTATTTCCCCTTTTTGAATTTCCCAATTTTGTATTTTCACTTTTTGTATTTTAATTTTATGCCGCAGGTCTAACATCAGGTATCTAATTAATCCGGTAATAATTTTAATATTGGTATATAGATAAGGGGTTACAGCAGCATGAAGAAGAGATATCCCGATCCGACCATCAGCACATTACTGATGCTATGCATCAGCATCGGATACAAGATGCTTCGGCTCTGCTGGTATACAATACCGTTCATGGTACCCATGGCAAAAGCGTAAAATAATTGGAAAAGATTAAAAGCCATGGAAAAAGGGAAAATGGACCATCTGATATGGGCAACGGAGAAGAGAAAAGAGGCCAAAACCACTTCCCATGTAATATCTCCTTTTATGGGAATGCTTTTTCCAAAAACATAAACGAGCACCGTAACAGGCAACGCACGATACAGGATCTCTTCGGAGGGACCGCTTAAAAACAGCTGAAAGCCCAAAGTTCCAAGAACATTATTTGGGGTTAACGGAAAATCATATACCTGTGCTTGACATAGGGCATAAATAAGTATGTGGTATATCAGTGCGATCGTAGCAATCACAGCGGTAAATATCAGGAAATACCGCAGCCCATTTTTGCCGTCTCCAAGCCCGAAGCCAAAATCCGCTTTGGTAAACCTGCTTAAAACCCCAATAACAGCCAGCCCGATCAGCATTTGCACGATATGATGAACGGACAGCCGGGCAAAAAGATGGTCGGGGTCGAATGAAGCATAGGAGAAAAGATCTGCAGCGGCCCATCCAGATTTGCCGGCCAAGGCCTGAACCAGATACAGCCCAATAAAAGCAAGAGTGCCGTGCAGTACTTTATCAGAGTAACAAAGCCTATTCTTTAACACTTTAGCTTTAACCTCCATTACCTTCCTTTATTCTCTGTCCTTTATTCGCTGATAAACGGCTCTCATTTCGCAGAGCCGCATAATCGTATCCTTTCCTGTAATCAGTGACACGGGCAACCCTCCGGGGGCCGCAGCCATTGGCCGCTCGTTACCACCAGCCAATGATTACACCCACCCATGTGGTACCCTTGACGATCCCAACCTGTACATTCTCCGCCTAAAGTTGGGTTTTTCTCCAAAATCACACTCTAAAAACCGTTCTTTTGGGCAAAGATGCCGGCACATTGCCCGGCAATCCCCCAATTATGACGACCTGATTCATTCTCTATTCTCCCCCGCTTAATCGAACACAAGGGGACAGTTCCGCTGTGTCAAAGCCAGCTACAAGAGAACCGTCCCCTTGTGTTCTTTGTTCCTAATTAAATTCAATCGTAACGTCTTTCCCGTCAAAATAAACCAGGTCGCCGGCATCATAATGCCAGATTGCCTGCAAAACCGTCGGCCTCCTAATACCATTTGTTTCCACATACTCACCGCATACTGCCGACCATTTCACCTTTTCACTGCTACCGTCAGGTGCTGTAGCCTCCCGGTCGTCCGTTGTAAAGGAAAGCATTTCACCTTTCTCATTAAATGCAAAGATACCGTCGGCCGTGATGCCGTAACAGGATATTGTAGCTTTGGCATGTAAATCATCAATTTCTTCCCAAAGAACATAATCCTGTAACGCAACATGGGGAATAATCAGGCACTCTGACAAGCAGGTAACCAGGCTGGCTTTATCCATAGTCTCCCCGGCCTGGTTAAACAAGGTGAACAGCTTTGCCAGCACGCCTTTCATGGAACTTTTCCCGGCCGTATATGCATCTAATCCTTCAAAAGGTATTCCGTACATGGAGCTGTCAATATAGGCAACTCTGCTTGGTTCATTAACAAAATTGTATTGGATGTAATCAATCTTTATGAGGGGTCTACCCTGGCCAAATATAAAATCTACATCCTGATATACCGCTTTCATAAAGGACATTTTGGGAGTACCAATATAGCCGCAGTATCTAAAATATTTCTGAACCGGCACGGGCAAATCAACAATATCTTCTTCGGTGAATACACTGCTTTCCTTGGACGTCTGGGCCAATAAGCTGTCTACCATTTGCGAAAACTCCGTTCTGGTTTTTGAATACGAAATATTAAAAAACACTGCTGCAATTCCTATCATACTAAGAATCGTGCCAATTACAACCATTATTTTCTTTTTATTCTTCCCTTTCATCTTCGCTCCTCATCAATATACCTTTCTTCTTAAACCACGGTATCTTAGCTGGCGCAAATTCATGGATTGGATTAAACTCGATATCAGGGTGAAATCCGTATTGATTGCTTTTCTTCTGTAAGCTCTGATGCCTAGTCCCACGGCTACGTAAAGAATTGAGGTTATGACACCATTAATCGGTGATATCAGAATTTCTTTACCGGCGGCGATACTGATATAACCTGATATGACCAAAAGATTTATCAGCGAGTCCTCTACCGTATGTAAAATCACACACGGCCATACCGATTTTGTCACCAGAAAAAGCTCCGTAAACATAATGGTCCAGGATAAAAATGTGGTGAAAGCAACCAGGACATAAACGGCCCGGCTCACAGGCATCACTGCTCTGATATCAGCCTCCGGTAAAAACACCAGATAATAAGGGAGATGCCACAAGCCCCACACACATGCAACCACCAGATACAGCTTCAGGTCACTCAGATTCAATTTGACCAGCTGGGAAGTGAGATAACCACGCCAGGCAGTTTCCTCAAAAATATCAATAATAAAGTTAATTAACAAAGTACTGCAACACGCCAGGATAAATGATTTAAGATAAAATGCGGACAAGTCGATCCAACCGGTAGCAGCCCCGATTAACAACACCAGGGCTGTCACAACGGGAAAAATCAAGACCGCGGCCAGGTACCATTTAATATTGCCTTTGAAATTCGGCTTTAAGCCCAGATCCCGCCGGCTTGCCTTGGAAAACAAAATGATTAATAACGCGGTCAGGAGAGGCAAAACCAGCCATATCCCCATACCAAGGGAATCACCTTCAGGTTGCGAGACGAGAACAGAGTCTAAAAGAACTCCTATCCACCCACTTATCAACACCATAAAAATAAAAATTCCCATATGACAAAGCGCTTTTTTCTTCATTTTAAAAACCCCTTCCTTAATTTAGCTGACATAATTACATCGTCAGCAGTACTTGATAAGATATCTATCATATCTTCCTTACTATAATCTTTTGGCAATAAGCTGTTGGCAGCCATCATCGAAAGTCCTAATTGAAATATTCTCATTTTTAATAAGATTGTCTTTAGCTCATCAACGGTGAACTCCTTCAACTCCGGGTCCTTTTGCATCTCTTCAATTAAAGTCGGCATCATTTTTTCATCATAGCCTCGCATGTACTTGCCACTTTTTAAAACCAAATCTCGGAAAATAACGCTGTACTCCATAGCAAACCTAAGGCTGGCAATTCCAATATCACGGAACGGGTTGCCGGTATTCTCCTCCATTAGAAGCCTATGGCTGATACTGATTATCCTTTCTATTAAAGCTTCATTCAGTTCATCAACGTTTTTAAAATTAACATAGATGGGGGCGACAGAACTGCCCATTTTTTCTGCAATTTTTCTCATAGTTATACTGTCAATTCCTTCTCTTTTAGCGATTTCAAAGGCTGCATCTATTATTTGCTCCCTGGTAAATTTAGCCTTAGGTCCCATAACTTCACCCTCCTCACAATAAGATAACATATGTTATATATTAATTATTATATAACATATGTTATCTATAAGTGCAAGTGTTTTTTGGTAATTTTTTATAAAAAAATTTTTTGTCACCACAGAAAATCCTAAGCTTTCCGGATACAAGCCGGGGAAAACCGAGCAAAATAAAGAACCCTGGTTTTTACCAGGGTTCCGCCGAACCGTCTTTTGACTCTCCTGAATTAGCCTTATGATTTACTATAAGAGGGTGGGATGAACAACCAACCTTTTAATTTTCCGTATTTAGTCAGCTTAGTATATAAATCAATTTCCGTACCTTCTATTTTTATAAACTCATCCCTGAGACGGGGATTTTGCATTTGCAAGATTGTATTTACATGCTGGCTGATAAAATACTGGATTCCCATATAGATTATCCGAAACATTAATTCGTCACGTAAAATTTCAGTATTTATAGGGGTATTAATTGATTTTGGCGGCCGAGGAGGTAGAGGTATTCCCAGCCTGTTCATTTCTTCTTCCATAGTGGTTATTTCATTGTCCAGTACTTTTAAACCCAGGCTTAGTATGGCTTTAAACTCCAAATCTTGAGCAAAATTTTGAAAAATATCGGTTAATTCCCTGATGTCATATCTTTGGACTAGGTGTTGCCATAAACCAAACACTTCACCGGTATGAACGGTCTGCTGCACTTGCATAGTAGATTCCTTAGAAGCACCTAAAAGGGAATCCAGTATTTTCATATAATCCACTTCTATTTTTAACAGAACGGAATTTTATCCTCATTATTCCCTATCTAGGGATAAAATATTTGCATTTCATAACACTTACCGGCTTTCATTTAATCCTTTCTCGAAAAGTAACCCTGACCTTATCGCCGGATTGCTTACCGAATTTGCCCGTATATCCTTACGGATAATGATATGGCAAGGGGTACCTTTTTCTTACAGTTTCCTCATATAGGTGAAAGACTCCTCAACGAAGGATGCACTTAACTTTATTCACTAATTTTTCATACACCTTATGCATATGAGGCTCACTTGACCATCTATTGATTTCATCCAGAGGAATCCATTTTACGCCGCTGTTTTCATCCTCCTTAACGGTAAAGGTTTGGTTTTCATCGACTTCAATCAAATAAGTCAGGGACAAATGAAGATGCGGGGGAATATATTCCCCTCTTTTGATATGGCCAAACACAGTCAAAACATCCAGGGAAAATATATCTGTCATCACCGGCCGGGCATGAATAACCCCTGTTTCTTCCCTTAATTCTTTTAGAGCAACTTTTAAAAAATCTTCTTCTCCATCAACATGGCCACCAATCCAAGACCAGGAATTATAAATATTATGATGCACCATAAGAACCTTATCCCTGCTTTTATTAACAGCAAATGCCGAACTGGTAAAATGGGCAATCTTATTATTCCGAGTTAGTACATCCTCAAATCTCTCTATAGCATATAAGATTAATTCTTTGTCCTTTGTTTCCTGTTCATTTTGAGGACAATATTTTTTTATCACGTCTACCCAATGCATTATTTCTCTCCACGCTTTCCTTCATACTCTGAATTCTTCAGTACACCTTATTCAACAACCTCCGGATTTCTTTGAATATTTATCCGGTGTGCCCTTAATTTCTTCTTCAGGCTTTCAACGGATATGGCCAGCCCTGTTGATTCACCATTGTCTTTATTTCGTGCTGATTCCAGAACAGCAAAGACAATACCGATAACTTCACCCTGACTGTTTATAACCGGGCTGCCGCTGCTCCCTTTATAGATTGAACTCTCAATTACAATAACAGGTTCTGTCCATCTTTCAAGCATTATTTGTCCTGAAACCAAACCTGGGGAAACTACAAAAGGAAATCCCAACGGGTTTCCGATAATTAAAACCTTGCTGCCGGATTCACCAGCCTTATCTGCCAGCTCCAGCTGAGGCAAATTTTTTCCTTCAATTTTAATCAAAGCCAAATCTATCTCAGGAAAAGACCACCAATTGGTGCTGACATATATTTTTCCTTGAGGAAACCTGACAATTACAACTTTCGCATCGTTAACAACATGAAAATTTGTTACTATCAATCCTTCTGAATCAATATTAAACCCCGTCCCCTTTGATTGTCCGGCCTCAACTAAAACTACCGCTTTCTGAAAGGCCTGAACCTCAGGCAATTGCTTCAGTTCTCCCGATTGGGATAAAAGGCCCAGTTGAGGAAGGCTGTCTACTCCAAAAAAATTACCGGCAAGAATTCCCATGAAAATAATAACAGTAATTAACCCGATTAACCTGAATGCCGGTGTTTTCCCAGTGCCCTGCCGTTTCGGCACCGGTAAGATTTCTTCATCATCATACGCATTATTCAATTCCTCTATCAAATCTACATCAAGGTTTTCTTTATCTTCAGCACTCAAAGGTATATCCCAGTAGTTGGCTTTCTTATTTATATCCAACCCTCTCCTTCCACAATATCTTTTCCTGGTACCTTTGTCCCCTGTCCTATTCAATTCTATTTATTTTTTAAATTTTCCTCCAAAAAGTTAATGATTCCGATCGTCTTTTCTATTGAACGTAAAAGCTTAATCCTTTACCTGGATTAAACTATTAACCTGTAAATGCCCGGGAATACTTTCCCTGCCCTTAAGATAAACCAGTTCAAGGAGAAAACTAAAACCCATAACTATTGCATTAACACCTTGAACAAGGTTAAAAGCAGCCTTGGCAGTCCCTCCTGTAGCCAAAACATCATCAATAATTAATACCTTAGAAGTGGAATCAAGGTTAATAAAGTTAGCTTCAAAAACATCGCTTCCGTATTCTTTAACGGATTCTATCCTATGGGTAAAACTGGGCAACTTTCCTGCCTTTCTCAACGGAATAAATCCTGCCCCTAAATGATAAGCAACAGCGGAGCCGAGAATAAATCCCCTGGCTTCCGGTTCCGGCTTTAGAAAAATATCTTCATCCACACCGTTTATAATTAAACTTGTCTTTTCTTTATTTCTAATTACTTGACAGATACCGTCTTGAATCCCCTGGGTCAAAGCAATAATGGCCTTAGCTTTCCGGTACAAAAATTTCTCCAGTTTTTGGGCCAGAAAGATAAAAACAGGGTTTTTCAAAAAACCTAATACCACAGCACTTTGGGGCCATAAATCCCTGACCTCCAGGACAAATTTGCCTCTTTTAAATAAAGATAGGATGTATCCTGCCAAGCCTACAAAGAGAGAGGGTGAAGAAGCAAAGACCACGTCATACCGTCCCTTAATACCTAACCCCACCAGGATGGCACAAAACATAAATGATAAATAATTTTTCATACGATCAAGAAAACTTTGGCCATAATTAGCTGAAGCATAGGTTTTATAAACCCGTATTCCCTCATAATACTCCACTACTTTAAGCTTTCCCCGATACTCCTTGGGGATTAACCGGGACATATGATCCTTAACATAGGTGGTAATCACGTCCACCTGATGACCCTGGGAAATCAAGTATTTGACATGATAATAATGTCTGCCCCCAGCGGCATGTTCAGGAGTAAAAAAGTATTGGGTAAGGTATAATATCTTCATGAAATTTTTCCCCTCCCTCTGAGCTTATCCATCTCTATAACAATAAACTAAACCGAAAAGAATCCACAGACATCACTTAAATACGGATAATTTTTTCTTTCCCCGAAACTACTTTCCTCAATGCATTGCGGGTATCCACAATCAAAGACGCATGACTAACCAACCAATCATAATCTACAGACGAATGATCGGTAATTACTAATACACAGTCTGCTTCTTTTATTTCAGCTTCTGTTAAAGATATCCGCTGAAAAACATCTCCCCCCGGCAGCTTTATTTCAGGAACATAGGGGTCAAAATATTTTATTAATGCATTGGCCTGAAGAAGCCTTTCCGCGATTACCAGAGCCGGTGATTCCCGAGTA
Organism: Clostridia bacterium; assembly: GCA_012838175.1. Lineage (GTDB taxonomy): Bacteria > Bacillota > Dehalobacteriia > Dehalobacteriales > Dehalobacteriaceae > DUPU01. The sequence continues at coordinate 10,375 of DUPU01000212.1, read as the reverse complement.
TCCCCAATATCCTTTTTATAAGCAACACCTATCACCAATATTTTGGCTCCGTTCAAACATTTCCCGTGTTTGTTCAAAGCGTCGGCCACCTTATCCACTACATGCCGGATGATTAAATTGTTAACTCTGCCCGCCCATTCAATAAAGCCTAAATGGAAACCATATTCCTTCGCTTTCCAGGAAAGATAAAAGGGATCCACGGAAATGCAATGCCCTCCTATGCCCGGGCCGGGATAAAAAGTCTGGATGCCAAAAGGTTTGGTGGCAGCAGCTTCAATTACTTCCCAAATATCAATGCCCGCTTGGTCACAAAAAAGCATTAACTCATTGACTAGGGAAATATTTACCGCCCGGTAGGTATTTTCCAATATCTTGGTCATTTCCGCCACCCGGGGAGAAGATACCGGTTTCACCTCATTAATAATCTCACCGTAAAAACAACAAGCTGTCTTAAGACATACCGGCGTTTCACCTCCCACCACCTTGGGAATATTACGGGTATAGAATTTTTTATTACCCGGGTCAAGTCGTTCCGGAGCAAAAGCAATGAATACATCCTGACCCGGAGTTAAACCCGCTTCCATCAATGGTGCGGCTATCAATTCCTCAGTTGTCCCGGGGTAACTGGTGCTTTCCAGAGTTATTAACTGCCCCCTGCGCCGGTATTTTACAATTTCCGTGACCGCATCCTTTATATAAGAAACATCAGGTTCTTTTCTAATATTTAAAGGAGTTGGGACACAAATCACAATTATATCCGCTTCCTTTAAATAACAAAATTCTCCTGTAACTATGAGATGGCCGGAACTGACCGTTTGCTTCAGTTCCTCCTCACTGATATCTAAAAGATAGTTTTTACCTTGACTAATTCTTTCTACTTTTTCTCCGTCCCGATCTATTCCAATCACCTGAAACCCGGCCTTTGCCCCTTCCAAGGCCAGGGGTAAACCCACATAACCTAAGCCCATTACCGCTACCTTGGCACTCCGGTCTTTAATTTTCGTCTTTAATAAATCAGCATAATCCATAAAGTTCATATATGAAAAACTCCTCTTTTAATTTGTATATGGGAAATTAGGAAGTAATAATTTCAAAATTTGGATGGTTTCGTCCCCATTGGTAGGCATTCGAGTAAAAGCTTCTCGCAAACGGTTAATCAGTTCTTCATCAATGCTTTCCCTGGGAACCAAAAACATTTGGTTCATTTTCTTTACATGGGTTCTTTCCTCTTCCGTCAGTAATTCCTCCCCGATTTTTTCACCGGGGCGCATACCGATAATTTTAATCTCAATGTCTTTATCCGGCTCCAGGCCGGAAAGACAAATTAAATCCCGGGCTAAATCCATTATTTTAATGGGCTTGCCCATATCAAGGACAAAGATCTCTCCTCCTTGAGCTTTAACACCCGCCTGGATCACCAATTGCACCGCTTCCGGAATGGTCATCATAAATCTTTCCATATCAGGGTGGGTAATGGTAAGGGGTCCTCCTGACGCAATCTGTCTTTTAAAATGAGGAACCAACTTCCCCTCCTTCCTAAAACATCACCAAACCGTACCACGACAAATTTTGTTTCTCCCAATTCATTCATCCAACGCACCAATAATTCCCCAATTTTTTTGGTTGCGCCTAGAACGTTTCTAGGATTGACCGCCTTGTCCGATGAGATAAAAACAAAAATTTTGCTTTTTTGATGCAAAGCAGCTTCCGCCACATTTTTGGTCCCCAAAACATTGTTTTTCCAAGCTTCTTCCGGCTGCATCTCCATAAAGGGGACGTGTTTATGGGCGGCGGCATGAAACACTATCTCGGGAGCGAATTTAGCAAAAACTGCCTTTATTTTTTCCCGATCTTGAATATCCCCTATTACCGGTTCAAGGATTAATTCAGGGAATAAGCTTATAATTCACTGTAAATATCAAAAATACTATTTTCGCCGTGACCGAGAAGAATTAACCTTTTTACCTGATAACCGGCAACTTGCCGGCAAATTTCACTGCCGATTGATCCCCCTGCTCCGGTTACCAATACGGTTTTACCTTGAAGCAGGTGTTTTGCCGACTCCATATCAATTTCCACCGGTTCCCGGTGCAATAAGTCTTCTATCTCCAGCTCCCTAATTTCATGAACGGACCATTTGCCGGACAAAATCCTTTTTATCCCAGGAATAATTTTTACCTTTACCCCGGCTTTCCGGCAAATGGTCATAATCTCCCGAATAACCCGGGGGGATGCTGAAGGTATGGCAATAATAGCTTCAGCAATATTAAACTCTTTTGCCAAAATGCTGTGTCTGGTACCCAGCACCGGGATGTCCAAAATTTTTTCGCCCTGCTTGTTTATATCATCATCAACAAAAGCTATCGGTTCAAAATTTATGTCATTCTCTTTAATGGACCGGGCAATATTAGCACCTGCTCCCCCTGCCCCAACAATAATAACTTTTGACTTTTTTTTTCATTACCAATACCTTCATAGCTCTTCACTCCTTTTCATAGGATGAACTCCCTTGTCCCCAAATGGACATGTTTATAAGATTACTAAATTTTACAGTTCCTCTAATCTTTTATAAAACTCCCACAACTTTTTTTCCTGGGTATCCCAGTTGTAGTGAGAATTGAATACCTTCCACCCGTTTGCACCTAAACGGCAGCGCAAGCACCTGTTTTTAATCAGCAAAACAATTTTCTTGCTGATCTCGTCAATGTCTGTAGGGTTAGCCGTCAAGCCACATTGGTGGCCGATAATTAGCAGTTTCCATAAAGGAAAATTGGAGGCCAGCACAGGAATTCCCACTGCCATATATTCAAAAATCTTGGTGGCCAAATAAGTTAAATAATTCTCTTCCGGGTGCAGTAAGGCCAGACCTACATCATTTTGCCGATAGAGGCAACCTACTTCTTGAAAAGAAATTCTGCCCGTGATGGTAACCTGCTTTGTCAGATTTAAATTATGGATCATTTCTTCCATTTCCCGCCTTAATTCCGGACTCACCCAAGGACCAACCAAATATAAATGAAAATTAAAACCTTGCTTTTGCACCAGGGCAAATCTTTTAATAATTTCTTCTATCCCTCTTGATTTACTGATGACACCGGCATAAATAAATTTAACCTGTTGGTGATTATCCTTCATCTGACATAAATTCTGCCTTAACAATAAAGGGGATTCGGAAACACCTATTCCAAAGTTTTTCGGAGGGTAATTGACCACTGTTTCCATGTTTGCAGGCAAGGTACGGAATCTTTCCACATAGGAAAACTCGGCTAAAAGGATGCCATTAAAATAGCACACTGCCTTTTTCTCAACCCAATCCATCACCCGGGCCAGGGTTTTGCGCATTAATGGGGGTATCCAGGATTTTGTCATAATGCCGGCCGGAAGGTTCTCGTGAATATCGTAAATCACTTTTTTCCCGGTAAAAAATTTCAAAATCATAGCTATGGGAATCAGTTCCGAATCATGAAAGTGAATATAGCAGGCCGGACTCTTCCAGGCCCGGAAAAATAATCGCACCCAGTTTAAAACCCTTAAATATCGACGTTGGTATCGGGGCAAGCCAACGATTCTTATTCCTTTTTCTTCTTTAATCTGAAAATCAGCAGGAGCATGAATTTCCACCGCATATTTTTTTCTTAGGGAAAGGGCCTCTTTGAAAAAAATCCTCGGGTCATCCCAGGGATGTACTGAGGTTATAAGAAGAATTATCTGTTTTCCTTCTGTCATGGTTTTCACACCCTTATCAGCCTTGGTCATACAATAAGTAAGTATTAAACAGGAGGTTACCCATATGAAAATTCCCCTTTCCCGCCCCGATATCACAGAAAAAGAAATTGCCGCGGTGCAGGAAGTACTTCTTTCTCACACTTTAAGTTTGGGTCCGAAAGCTACCGCTTTTGAAGAAGAATTCTGCCGCTATCTCCCCATCCCACATGCTGTAGCAGTGAACAGCGGCACGGCAGGACTGCATTTGCTGGTGCGTGCTTTAAAAATTTCCCGGGGGGATGAAGTAATCACCACTCCCTTCAGCTTCATCGCCTCCAGCAATTGCTTATTATATGAAGGGGCTACTCCGGTTTTTGTGGACATTGACCCTTTTACCATGAATATGGATCCTAATTTAATTGAAGCTAAAATAACACCCCGCACCAAAGCTCTGCTTCCCGTCCATGTATTTGGACTTCCGGCAGACATGCCTGCCATAACTTCCTTGGCTAAACTTTATCACCTTAAAATGATAGAAGATACCTGCGAAGCCTTGGGAACGGAAATTTGGGGAAAAAAAGCCGGCACCTTCGCCGACGGGGCAGTCTTTGCCTTTTACCCCAATAAGCAGATTACCACCGGAGAAGGGGGCATGATTGTCACAACCGATCCGGAAATATGCGAACTCTGTTCCAGCATGAGAAACCAAGGAAGAGGAAAAAATTCTTCATGGCTAATCCATGAAAGACTGGGTTATAATTACCGCATGAATGAGCTGAGCGCCGCCTTAGGGCTGGTGCAGCTAAACCGGATTGAGGAAATTATCAGAAAAAGGTCATTAGTGGCAGAAGCATACCGGCAGCGGTTGGAAGAGATTCCCCAGGTGATCGTTCCCAAAACTCCGGAAAATGCCAAAATCAGCTGGTTCGTTTATGTGATCAGATTCCTCCCGGAAATAGACCGGGATCAAATTATGCAGTTTCTGTTAAACCACGGTATAGACTGCCGTCCCTATTTCCCCCCTATTCACTTACAGCCTTTCTATCAGAAAAACTTTGGCTATCGAAAGGGGGACTTCCCTATTACGGAAAGAATCGCTTCTTCTACTTTGGCATTGCCCTTTTTTAACAATCTTCAGGAAGGGGAAATTGACTTTGTAGTAGACACACTGAAGCAGGCTTTGAAAAAATCTAGGAAGCCTTAACAGCCATACAAACTTTTTTAATATCTTCCTCATTAAGTTCAGGATACAGGGGAAGAGCCAATGTCTCCCGGGACGCCCTTTCTGCTTCCGGGAGATCTCCCTCCCGATATCCTAAATGCAGATAAACATTCTGCAAATGCAAAGGCAATGGATAATAAACTCCGCAACCGATACCTTCCTTGACTAATCTCTCCCTTAAACGATCCCTTTCCAAACTACGCACGATAAAAAGATGGTAAACATGAAGGTTCCATGCTTCCTCAAAAGGAAGAATAAGACCTGAATCACGGAGCAAAGATTTATATAAAGCCGCCTTTTCCCGGCGGAGGCAATTCCACTTATCCAGGTATTTTAACTTTATTCTTAAAACAGCTGCCTGTATTTCATCAAGACGACTATTCATGCCTAAAAATTCATGAAAATACTCTTTACTGCTGCCATGAGTGCGGAGCATTTTTATCATCTCCGCTGCCTCCTGATCATTGGTCACTACCATGCCCCCATCCCCATATGCTCCCAAATTTTTGGTGGGGAAAAAACTGAAACAAGCCGCATGACCGATAGAACCTGCTTTGCGTCCTTTATAGGAAGCACCAAAAGCTTGACACGCATCCTCAATCACAATCAAATTATACTTGTGGGCTAACTCCATGATTATATCCATATCCGCCATTTGGCCGAAAATATGGACCGGAATAATAGCTCTGGTTTTTTCCGTAATTTTCTCTTCTATTCTATTAACATCAATGTTATAGGTTTTTGGATCAATATCCACAAATACCGGAGTAGCACCAAGCCAAGAAACTACCTCGGCGGTAGCAAAAAAAGTATAGGGAGTGGTAATCACCTCATCCCCGGCCTCGATACCAAAGGCCATTAGAGCCAAAAGCAAAGCATCGGTACCGCTGGCTACCCCTATCCCGTACTCTACACCGCAGTAGCGGGCAATTTCTTCCTCTAAAGCACGGACATTTTGTCCAAGAATATAGCTGCCGCCGGCCATAATCTTGACTAAGGAACGGTCGATTTCCTGTTTTATTCCGGCATATTGTGCTTTTAGATCCAATAAAGGTATCGTCATTATATCCCCTCACTTAAAGACTTGGATAAGAGTTCTCTCTCCGGTACCTTCCGGTATTCCCGGGCAGGTACTCCTTTAACTAAGGTACGGGGTTTAGTGTCTTTTGTCACTACGGAACCTGCTGCCACAAAGGTTTCTTCCTCAATTACCACTCCCGGGAGCAGGAGAGCTCCTCCGCCTATTCGTGCTCCTCTTTTGATAGTAGGACCTTTGATATGTTTAAACCTTTCCTCGGTACGCCCCATATAATTGTCATTAGTGGTAACAACCATAGGAGCGATAAAAACCCGGTCTTCTATTTCCATATAGGCCGTAATATACGCTCCTGTTTGTATTTTGGTATATTCTCCAATTTGCACCGCGTTTTCTATGGCAACACCCCGGCCGATTAAAACATACTTCCCAATGCGGCATTTTTCTCTGATACTGGCCAAATCACCTACAAAGACATGCTCCGCCAAAGTCACCCCGGCGGAAATTACTACCCCTGAGCCAATTTGGGTATCCGCTCCCACTCTTAAGGGAGGGAGAGGAGATGCACTTTTTACCGTGCTGGTGGCCGCAGTCTGGGGTTGACGTCCCAGTGAGCAATTATCTCCGATAATGACACGATCTCCTATCACCGTACCCGGATAAACGGTTACATGATTTCCAATTTGCACATTTTTCCCCAGCACCACATCAGCCATAATTACCGAACCGTAACCGATCCGGCACTGACGTACTCCTTGCACTGACCTGTCAATAAAATTCATAATTTTAAATCACCTACCCGTCTTTATATCTTAATAACCTTTCCTGTCCGGGCAGACTCATGAAAAGCCAAAACAATTTCCAGGGACCTCCTGCCTTCCTCCCCATCCACTGCCGGTCTGGTATTCTCCCGGACACTCCGGACCATATCCTCAATGACAGGAATATGTCCTTTTGTTTCCACTTTGCTCCCGCCAAAATCTGCATAATTCTTTTCGGCAAACTCCCATACTAAAACCTGGTCTGCCCTGATCCCTCCAATAATAACCGTTCCTTTTTCCCCGAAAATGTTGATACTTTCTTCTAGATTTCTGGGATAAATGGTAGATGCGGCTTCGACCGTCCCCAGAGCGCCGTTTTTAAACTGTATCACTCCCACAGCTACATCTTCCGCATTTATATTAAGCAGCCGGTGGGCGGTAAAGGCAAAAACGGAATCCACTTCCCCCATTAACCATTGCAGCAGGTCAATATTATGAATGGCTTGGTTAATAAGGACCCCGCCTCCCATGGAAGTTTTACCGCGCCATGAACTGTACTGATAATAATCCCAATTACGGTTCCAGCGTACCGTCGCCGTGCCATGGGTAAGTTTCCCAAAATCCCCGTCATCTACTGCTTTTTTCAAGCGGGCAACTGCCGGTTTATAACGATTCTGCAGAATGACACTTAATTTAACCCCTGCTTTGTTACATGCTTCTATCATTTCATCCGCATCTTCTAGGGTTAAAGCCATAGGCTTTTCCACTAATACATGTTTCCCTGCCCGGGCGGCAGCCTTTGCCAATTCTGCATGAAAAGCACTGGGAGCACAAATATCAACAACTTGGATATCATCCCTTTTCAGTAATTCAGAAAAAGTTTCCGCATATGCTACCCCGTACTGTTTTGCTAATTGCCTTGCTTTTTCTAAGTTAGTGTCATATACCGCTTTCAACTGAGCTGAAGCCACTTGACTGATGGCTGCAAAATGTTTAACTGCTATACTTCCGCAGCCGGCTACAGCAAAACCTACTTTATCCATTAATGAATCTCCTCCAAAGATGTACAAACCCTATATCATATAATATGGTTTCAGAAATCATTGGTGCACAAAAATTTTCTCACTATTTCCTAATTAAAAAAATTTGATATTGACTAAGAAGGATAAATATGTAGTGTAATAGAATCATTCTTTTGTGCCCCGGTTAAGTATAATAAGGTTTTGAAAACCTCTTTTTGATCAGTAAACAGATAAATAAATTGTTCAAGTTTATTATAAAAGGGGGAATTTTAATGCTATTGTTGACCAAAAAGGATATTAGACAGGTTTTTTCCATGAAAGATGCCGTAGAAGCAGTTAAACAGGCTTTTCGCATCTATTCCGAAGGGGGAAGTGTTATCCCTTTAAGAGTTAACATCAACGTACCAAAACATGAGGGAAGTACTTTGTTCATGCCCGGTTATATTGAAAAGCTTGACAGCATCGGTGTTAAGCTTATTTCTGTTTTTCCCCGCAACCCGGAAAAAGGCAAGCCTTCTGTTCCTGCCACCATGGTGCTTATTGACGGAAACACCGGTGAAGTATGTAGTATCCTGGACGGAACTTACCTTACCCAACTCCGTACCGGAGCAGCGGCGGGAGCTGCCACGGATGTACTGGCCCGCCCCGATGCGGAAATAGGAGCTTTAATTGGCACCGGAGGCCAAGCCTTTGCCCAATTGGAAGCATTGTTGACCGTAAGAAAGCTTAAAGAGGTACGTATTTTTGACATTAATTATGCCAGCACTGAATCTTTTGTTGCCCGAGTGGACAAGGAATTAGCCTGTTATGGCACAGAATTCAAAGCGGTTAAATCTTCTGAGGAAGCCATTGCCGATGCGGATGTTATTACCGCCGTGACAACAGCCACCCAACCTGTTTTTGACGGACGACTGGTGAAGAAAGGGGCACATATCAACGGTGTCGGCTCTTTCATGCCCCATATGCAGGAATTGGATGAGTTTATCATTCAGCGGGCTGATAAAATATTCTTTGATTCTCAAGATGCAGTATTGGCCGAAGCAGGTGACATCATCATTCCCCTGAATAAAGGTTCTATTACCAAGGACAAGTTTAACGGAGAAATAGGCCAAGTAATTGCCGAAACTCTTAATGGACGGGAAAGTGCTGAGGAAATTACCCTCTTTAAAACCGTAGGGATAGCAGCACAAGATATTGTCACAGGCTATCAAATCTACCAAAAGGCCACTGAGCAAAAAGTCGGTCAAGAATTTTCCTTTGAATAAATCCCGGAAAATATCCTGTAATTTTCAAATTAAGGAGTTGATAAACATGATAAAATTTAAGCATTATATAAACTGCATTGATGCCCATACTGCCGGAGAACCCCTAAGAATCATTACTTCCGGCTTACCGCCCATTCATGGCAAGACTATTCTGGAAAAAAGAAAGTATATGCTGGAAAACTACGACCATTTGAGAAAACTTATCATGCTGGAACCCAGAGGCCACAGCGGCATGTACGGCTGCATCCTGGTGCCGCCCGTTACGGAAGACGGCGACTTTGGAGTATTATTTACCCATAATGAAGGTTTAAGCTCCATGTGCGGTCACGGTATTATCGGGGTGACCAAGGTAGTCCTGGAAACAGGCATGATGCCGGCCAAAGAAGGAGTAAACATTGTCAAGATAGATTCTCCTGCCGGCAGGGTCACCGCTTATGCAGATGTAAAAGACGGGGAAGTGGAAAGAGTCAGATTCCAAAATGTCCCCTGTTTCGTATACAAAGAAAACATTACGGTAAATGTGGTCGGCGTTGGGAATGTGATTGCCGATGTGGCATACTGCGGAGCATTTTATGTATATCTTGATGCCAAAAAAGTAGGACTGACAGTTGTTCCGGAAAACACAGAGAAACTGGTCAAAGTAGGGATGGAAATAAAGAATAAAGTAATGGGGATGATGGAATTCAACCATCCCACTTCCGGCGTCAACTGGCTTTACGGAACAATTTTCTTTGAAGAGCCGAAAAGAGAAGGGGAAAGACTGATTACCAAGAATGTTTGTATTTTTGCCGAAGGCCAGGTGGACCGTTCTCCTACCGGCACAGGAACCGGGGGAAGAATCGCTTTGCATTATCATAAGGGAGAAATGAATAAAGACGATACCCTTATTAATTACAGTATTATTGACACCCCCTTCGAAGGAAAAATTGTGGCAGACACTAAGGTGGGTGAATATGATGCCGTGATCACAGAAGTATCGGGTACTGCCCAAATAACCGGATTTAACCAACTGGTCTTAGATCCCAAGGATCCCCTTCCGGAAGGCTTTAGGATTATCGGAAACTAGTAAGCTCCTAAGATAAAAAGTGTAAGCTTAAAGTTAAAGCTACTCTTCTTTTTAAGCTGAGTAGCTTTAACTGTTATTATTCTTCCATAATGAATAAATCTGTTTCTTTACCGTTAACATTTATATTAATCCATAAAAAAGGGTAGCAAAACCAAAGTTCTGTTACCCTTTTTTAGATATAATTATTTTTTCACGCCCCAGCGTTTTTCCGACTCTTCAATCATTTCCCGCAAGGTCTGTGCCGTGCCGGCAGGTAAAGGTTCCGGTTTATGGTTTTCTAAGATATACCGGGCCTCCT
>DUPU01000211.1 GCA_012838175.1 Clostridia bacterium | reverse complement strand
GGTTAAACAATGTTGGTTATGGAAGGGAAGAACTGGGTGAAGCCGGCAAACAGCAGATGATCAAGTTAAACTATTTTCAGGCTTTCAACGGATATTCCCACCCCACAGTGATAGAGCTGGCAAAAAAGGTAGCCCAGATGCTCCCCATGGATAACCCCAAGGTATTTTTCACTTCCGGCGGCTCCGAGTCCAATGACACAGCCTACAAATTAGCCCGCCATTATTGGTGGATTAAAGGCCGTCCTCAAAAGATAAATATTATTTCCCGCAACTTTGCTTATCATGGCGTTTCCTGCGGTGCTCTCGCGGCCACCGGTCTTAAGTCAAACCGGGAAGGTTTTGAACCCATGATGCCGGGATTTTTCCATGTAGATCCTCCATATTGCTATAAGTGCCCCTTTGGTAAAAAGCTTGGAAGCTGTAAGCTGGAATGCGCCGACGCCGTAGAAGAAAAAATATTGGAACTGGGCCCGGATACCGTGGCAGCGTTTACCGGAGAACCGGTAATGGGTACAGGAGGGGTTTTTGTTCCTCCGCCGGGTTATTTGCCCAAGATTAAAGAAATATGCGACCGTTATGATGTACTGTATATTGATGATGAAGTAATATGCGGTTTTGGGCGTACTGGGAAAGAATTTGCCGTTCAGCATGAAGGATTTGAAGTTCAACCGGATATTATGATGATGGCAAAAGGGATTACCAGCGGTTATGTTCCTCTTGGGGCAGTGGGAGTTTCAGACAAGATCTATAGTGCCTTACGGGAAAGAGGTGCTTTTTATCATGGATTTACCTACAGCGGGCATCCCGTAGCCTGTGCGGTAGCATTAAAAAATCTGGAGATTGTTGAAAAAGAAAATTTGGTGGAAAACGCGTTAAAGATGGGAGAAAGATTCAGGCAGAAGATGAGAAGTCTGCAGCTTCCTGCAGTAGGAGAAGTCAGAGGATTAGGACTGATGAATGGTATTGACTTGGTGAAGGATGCGTCAACAGGAGAAAAATTTGCTCCAAATGAGGGTTTCGGGAATAGAGTAACGGAAATTGCCTATGAAAAGGGAGTGATTCTAAGGAATTTGATAGGGGATATTTCTCAGATCGCCCCGCCATTGATAATTAATGAAAAAGAAATAGATTTGCTGGTTGAAAGATTAGGTGCTTCAATCGATCAAGCCTACAAAGAATATGTCCGGAAATAACAAAGAGGGTAGCAATCTAGGAAAAGCAATGGTAAAATTTTTCTGAAAAAAATAATACGGGGTAAAAAGGATTGATGACAGTGCTGAAAGGATTTTATGGAAAACTGTTGCGCATTAATTTAACCGAGCAAAACTATCAAGTGGAGAATATTCCGGAAGAAGTTTTCAAGCAATATTTAGGGGGAAAAGGATTAGGTACTTACCTGTTACTTAAATATCTTTCTCCCGGTATTCATCCACTCTCCCCGGAAAATATCTTAATTTTTACCACCGGGTTTACCACTGGAACAAATGTTTTTGGGTCCAGCCGCTATGGAGTATTTACCAAATCCCCTGCCACCGGGCTGTACTCCGAATCATATTCCGGGGGACATGTGGCACCTGCTATTCATGCCACCGGCTATGATGCGATTATGTTGGAAGGAGCAGCTAAGGAACCAGTTTATCTGGAGATAAGTGATGAAAAGGTGGCTTTTCATAATGCTGACCACTTATGGGGTCAAGATACTTACCGGACGGAAGATATAATAAAAAAGGAAATCGGAAAATCAAAATGCCAGGCATTGGTTATTGGACCGGCCGGAGAAAACCTGGTACGTTTTGCTTGTATTGAGAATAATTATTGGCGTTCTGCCGGGCGAACAGGTGTAGGTGCGGTAATAGGCTCAAAAAAAGTTAAAGGTATGGCCTTTTATGGAAATGCCCGGGTGCAAATTGCCGATCCGGATTTATTAAAAGAATTAAATAAAGAAACTGCTGAAATTGGCAAGGACCATCCGGGAGTATTGGCTTATCGCACCTATGGCACCACACAAATGGTGCGGGCTTTAAACAAGAGCAAAGCATTTCCCGCAAGGTATTGGTCCCAAGGAAGTGTTGATTACTGGGAAGATATAAGTGGAGATGCTTTGCTTGAGAACTTTGATGTAAAAAACACTGCCTGTGCCCGTTGTTTCATTTCCTGCGGAAAAACCAGCACGGTAAGGAAAGGAAAGTATCAGGGGCTAACCATAGAAGGACCGGAATTTGAAACCATTTATAGTTTCGGTGGCCTTTGCTGTATAAAAAATTTGGATGAAATTGCTTACCTGAATGATATTTGTGACCGATTAGGTATGGATACCATTAGCGCGGGAAATCTGGTAGGGCTGGTGATGGAAGCCACGGAACAAGGAAGGAATATTCCCATAAAATTAACTTATGGGGATGGAGAAGGTGCCGGGCAATTATTAGAGGATATAGCATACGGAAGAGGTGTGGGAACCGTCCTGGCTAAAGGAATTAAGAAGGTTGCGGAAGAATGGGATTTGGAAGACCTGGCTGTTCACTGCAAAGGATTGGAGCCGGGCGGCTACGACCCGCGGACATTAAAGGGGATGAGTCTTCAGTATGCTGCCTCAGTAAGAGGTGCAGTGCATGTTAATGCTTGGCTGTACAAACCGGAGTTAGGGGGACAAATAGACCGGAAATCCGTAGAAGGCAAGGCTCAATTGTTTGTTGAGATGGAAAACAGGTATGCTATCTTTCACGCCGGAACCTTATGTATCTTTTTCCGGGATTTATATGATTGGCCCCAGTTTGAAAAAATGGTTAAAGCTATTACCGGCTGGGATTATGATAAAGAAGAACTGGCTCGTATCGGACACAGAATTATTTCAGCTACCCGGCTGTTTAATGCTCGGGAGGGAGCAACAATAAAAGATGATGTTTTGCCAAAAAGAATCCACCAATTGGCTATTAATGACGG
>DUPU01000210.1 GCA_012838175.1 Clostridia bacterium | reverse complement strand
TTTAATTTTGTTACCGACATAACTACTTGTTTTCTGATTTGCTTTTTTATACCATTTAGCATACTCCAAATCAAAAACATTGTCAATAGTTATGAACTATTTCAACCGTTCCTTATATTATGCTGATACTGCAGCCTTATAAGCAATGCGGGCTGCCTCAATAGTTTTTTCAATATCCTCATCGGAATGAACTAAGGACATAAATCCTGCTTCAAATTGAGAAGGAGCAAAATAGATACCCAATTCCAGCATTTTCCTAAACCAAACGGCGAATTTTTTGGTGTCGGAAGTTGTAGCAGAAGCAAAGTCCACCACAGGAACATCAGTAAAAAATCCGGTGAACATAGCACCTACTCGGTTAAAATAGCATTTTACCCCGGCATCTTCCGCCGCTTGTTTCATCCCAGCGGCAAGTTTGGCCGATTTTCGTTCCAGTTCTTCATATACGCCGGGCTTGCTTAAAATTTCTAAATTCACAATTCCTGCCGTCATGGCCAAAGGATTTCCTGATAGGGTTCCCGCCTGGTAAACAGGTCCGGCAGGGGCCACCGTCTCCATGATTTTTCTTTTACCGCCATAAGCACCTACAGGCAGTCCTCCTCCAATAATTTTTCCCAAAGTGGTAAGATCAGGATCAATGTCATAATAACCCTGGGCTCCACCGTAAGAAACCCGAAAACCGGTCATAACTTCATCAAAGATTAATAAGGTGCCGTATTCGGCAGTCAATTTTCTTAGTTCCTTCAGATATCCCGGTTTTGGCGGAACACAACCCATATTACCTACCACCGGCTCGATAATCACCGCTGCAATATTTTCCCCCTGCTCTGTAAAAATCTTTTTTAGAGCTTCTATATCATTAAATGGAGCAATCAGGGTATTTTGAGCTACACTTTTCGGTACACCAGGGCTGTCAGGCACGCCCATGGTCAAGGCACCGGAACCGGCTTTGATCAAAAGATGGTCGGCATGTCCATGATAACAGCCTTCAAATTTCACAATCAAGTCCCGTTTGGTGTAACCTCGAGCCACCCTAAGAGCACTCATAGTGGCTTCTGTCCCGGAATTGACCATTCGTACCATCTCGATGGAAGGCATAGCTTTGGTAACCAGCTTAGCCATTTTGATTTCTAACTCGGTGGGAGCACCAAAACTAGTGCCGTAGTTTAAACATTCCTGGAGAGCTTCCACTACTTGAGGATAGCGATGCCCCAAAATCAGCGGCCCGTAGGATGATACATAGTCAATGTACTCATTGCCGTCAACATCATAAACCTTAGACCCTTCCCCTCGAGTAATAAATACCGGGTCACCCCCAACTGAACGGAAAGCTCGCACCGGACTGTTCACTCCTCCGGGGATATACTCCTTGGCATCTTTAAACAATTCCTTGGATTTTTCATATCCTTTATGCCCATTAAACATTTTTTGCACCTCACTTTTTATGAAATTCCCCGTTACAACGGGTTATTGCAAACATAGCGAGAAGGACGGTAAAGGCACCAGGGATCTTCCGCCATATAGTCTCCATCATGGTAGATCGCGGCCCTTGCCCGGCAGCCTCCGCATTTAAATTTAAAGGCACAAATCCCGCACCCATCCTTATATTTCAGAGTACGGAGATTCTGAAAAACCTTATTTTCCGCCCAAATCTTGCTGAAAGGAATTTCCCTGACGTTCCCGATATATTGATCCAAATAAGCGCAAGGTTGTACCAGTCCCCTGGGGCTGATGATACAATAATGAGTCCCGGCAAGACAGCCTCGGCTGAAGCGTAATTTCATCCCGTCCAGTTTGGCAATACGCATAAATTGTGGAGCACAGGTGGGTTTTAGCTCAATATCCACTTCCCTTTGTTTCCGCATAATTTTCGTTAACAAGCTCTCATATTGCTCCACCTTTAAAGCTTCATCTTCAATATCCTTTCCCCGGCCGGTGGGAATGAGGAAAAACTGGTGATGGGCCACTGCTCCCATTTTTACCGCAAAATCAGTAATATCTAAAACCTCATCTTGGTTCCAATCCATTACCGTGGTATGTATTTGAAAAGGCAGCGCAGCCTCCCGGCAGTTCTTCATGCCCTGCACTGCTCCTTCCCAGGCCCCCTGCATCTTCCTCAATCGATCATGTTTTTCCGAATCCATACTATCCAGAGAAATACCCATCCCCATTACACCAAGTGCTTTGAAATGCCTGGCTGTATCCAGGGTGATTAAAGTGCCATTGGTGCCGAACACCGTCCTTAAACCTAAGCCCACGGCATGCTCCACCAGTTCGAAAATGTCCGGACGGAGGAGGGGCTCACCCCCTGAAAAAATCATAATCTTAAATCCCGCTTTTTTGATTTCATTAAGCAATGCCTTCCCCTCTTCAGTGGAAAGCTCGTCTTTTACCTTGGCCCCGGCCTCCCGATAGCAATGTTCGCAGAACATATTACATTGATTGGTCGTGTTCCAGGATACTATCAATTATTTTTCCCCCATCCATTTGGCAGCATCTTTAGCGTGATAAGTGATAATCAGATCCGCCCCGGCCCGTTTCATGCCGATGAGCATCTCCATAACTATCTTTTTCTCGTCAATCCAGCCCTTTTGGGCGGCTGCCTTTACCATGGCATATTCCCCGCTTACATTATATACTGCCGTGGGATAATGGAATTCATCTTTGACTCTACGCACTAAATCCAGATAAGAAAGGCCTGGTTTTACCATTACAATATCGGCCCCTTCCTCAATATCCAGGGCTGTCTCTCTAATGGCCTCATCCCCGTTGGCCGGATCCATCTGATAAGTCTTTCGGTCGCCAAATTGAGGTGCTGATTCTGCCACCTCCCGGAAAGGCCCATAAAAAGCAGAGGCAAATTTAGCAGAATAAGACATAATGGGAATATGGCCAAACCCGTGTTGATCCAGCTTCTGCCTAATCGCCCCTACCCGGCCGTCCATCATATCGGACGGAGCTACCATATCCGCCCCGGCCACTGCATGGGACAAGGCCGTATCCGCCAGGTAATTGAGGGTAACATCGTTCAAAATCTTTTCCCCTTTAATTATCCCGCAATGCCCGTGACTGGTGTATTCACAGAGGCAGACATCGGTGATCACATATAAATCAGGAAAAGCCTTTTTTATGGCCATAATCGCCTGCTGCACTATGCCGTTAGGATCATATGCCCCGGATCCCATTTCATCTTTGTGCTCCGGAATGCCGAAAAGCAGCACTGCCTTAATGCCTAATTTAACTATTTCCTTACATTCCTTTACTAAATTATCTACAGACAACTGGTATACACCCGGCATGGAATCCACGGGATTTTTTACGTTTTCCCCGTAAATAGCAAACAAAGGGTAAATCAAATCGTCAATGGACAAATGATTTTCCCGTATCATCGTCCGCAAGGTTTCCGATCCCCGTAGCCGACGCATTCTGGT
>DUPU01000209.1 GCA_012838175.1 Clostridia bacterium | reverse complement strand
GGGTTTTAATAGCTACCTCTGTCATTCCTTCGCCCCATCCTAAGCTGAGATTTTAGTAATTAAGGGGGAGATGAAGTGTTAAATATCCGGATTATTCGTGCTCCCCGCCCGGGAACAATGAGTATGCTGTTTCGGCGGATGACACGTGAATCAAGGAAAGAAGTAGAAAACAGAAAATTTGATGCCATTGGGCTTATTCAAACGGATCTCCCAAACCTATTCTATCTAGCGGATATAGGCCAAAAGGCCGGAGCAGTTCAAGCTTTCGAAATAACAGGTAATTGTCCTCAGCATATTAATACTGTTGCTTTTTTCGGTGATACTGCTGCTGTGAATGCCGCTATAGCGGCGGTAAGGAATGCCTATGATGGAAAATAACTGAAGGAGTGAATAAAATGTTTGATTTAATGCTTCTGATTGTTGCCTTTTGTGGGGGAGTTTTCGGGGCAGCTATTGGTATATTACCCTCTTTTATCTGCGTTGGTCTGGTCGGACTGCCTGGGATTGCAGCAGGAATTGCCGGATCTACCTTCAACTGGCATGGATTATTAACCTTTGGCCCCTTTTTTGGACCACAAATTTCATTTGTCGCTGCTGTGGCAGCTGCATCCTATGCCCGCAAAAAAGGCTATCTGGGCTCCGGAAAAGATGCTGTAGTTTGTTTAATGGGACTAAACAAGCCCGATGTATTGCTGGTGGGAGGAATTTTTGGCGCCTTAGGATATATTGTCCATTCCGGTATTTGTGTTGTGGCCGGTCAGGGTCAAACGGATACCGTGGCCTTAACGGTAGTTATTTTAGGTTTAGTCGCAAAAGTAGTTTTTGGGAAACATGGCCTGCGTGAAATATTTGGGGTCCTGTCAGATGAAGCCAAAGCACGGGGCAGATTTAAATTAGGCGGCTCAAATGTTTGGCTTCCTTTCCAATCTACCATGGGGCAGAAGGTTGCAATTGCCTTAGGTGTAGGCGGACTTTCTGCTTATGTTACTCAAGTTATGCTGGCGGGGGATGCGGCAATTGCTTCTCAAGCTATATTTGTAGGTTTTTGTATTTCTGCAGCTTCATTAATATTTTTACAAGTGGGTCAGGGCATACCTATTACCCACCATCTCACCATCACAGCAGCATATGCAGTTGCAGCCAGCGGGAATATTTTCTGGGGTATTGCCATGGCGATTATCGCCTCCCAATTAGCGGATATAGGTTCCAGGTTGTTTTTAATACATGGGGATACCCACGTAGATCCACCTGCATGTGCTATTTGCAGTGGTGCTTTTTTAGTCTATTTGTTAAATGTGGGTGGGATCTTTAAAGTAGGCGGCAATTTTCTTCCTTTATTAATTATTGCTGTATTTGTGGTCTGGGGAGTGTTTGATTTTAAACAAGAAAAATTACAACAAGGTGTCGGTGTGCAAGGATAATTAGTTAATTTATGGCATTCTGAGTGCAGCGGAGAATCTTTAACTGCTTTATGAGATTCTTCGCTGACCCTCAGAACGGCAAAAATAATATAACCCTATAATTTCCGGGGAGAGGTCGGAAAAGATGAGTATATGGCAAGATATGTATAAGAAAAAATTGACCACAGCTGAAGGAATCGCAAAACTAATTAATTCAGGGGATTATTGTGTCAGCAACAGTATGGCAGCTGAGCCCTGCTCCATTTTAAATGCTTTGGCCAAGCGGGCGGAAAAGGAAGATTTGAAGGGAATTACTCATACTTTACTAAATCCCATGAGGGATCAGCCATATCTAAAACCTGAAATGTCGCAAAGGATCAAACTTAATGCTTTGTTTGTAGGGAACTGCAGCCGCGATCTTGTTTGGGAGGGGTATGCTGAGTATCTTCCGGGATTTTATAGTGAGCAACCGAGAAATGTGCAAAGCCGGGGAGAAATAAATGTGTTTTATGCCACTGTTTCTCCAATGGATAATCATGGCTATTTTAGTTTTGGTACAGCCGCAGACTTGTCAGATCTGGCTGTTAATGCTCAAAAAATATTTTTAGAGGTAAATTCCACGGCTCCCAGAACTCATGGAAATTGTTTTATCCATATTTCCCAGGTCACAGCCCTTTGTGAATCTAAGGATCCTATTACCGAAGTGATCAGCGGAGAAATTACAGAAATTGACCGGGTAGTCGGAGAATATATTGCAGCGGAAATTCCCCATGGGGCCTGTATCCAATTAGGCATCGGTGGTATGCCTAATGCTGTGGCACAAGCCCTAATGGATAAAAAAGATTTAGGTGTCCACAGTGAAATGTTTACTGAATCTATGGTTGATTTGATAGAAGCAGGCGTTATCAATAATTCGAAAAAAAATGTGCACCGGGGAAAATGTTTGTCAACTTTTACATATGGTTCCCGGAGGTTGTATGACTTTTTGGATGACAACCCGTTTGTAGAATTTTATCCGGTAAGTTATGTTAATAACCCTTTTTTAATTAGTCAAAACGATAACATGATTTCCATAAATTCATGTATTGAAGTAGATCTTTTTGGCCAGGTTTGTTCTGAATCTATTGGGCCGAAAAATTACAGCGGTGCCGGAGGCCAACTGGACTTTGTGAGAGGGGCGATGAGATCAAAGGGGGGAAAGTCATTTATTGCTATGCCCTCAACGGCCAAAGGGGGCACTATTTCCAAAATTAAATCAGTGCTAACTACCGGTAGTGTTGTCACCACCACGAGAAGCGATGTGGATAATATTGTTACTGAATATGGTATTGCCCGGTTAAGGGGTAAAACCACCTCTGAGAGAGCGAAAGAATTGATTGCCATCGCCCATCCTGACTTCAGGAAGCAGCTTAGGAAAGAAGCCCAAAAATTACATATTATTCCATGAGGAAAAAGGATGGGATGATAGATTTCCTAAAAATAATATGAGCGGAGGATAAATCATGGATTTTAAACTTTCTGAGGAACAAGAACTCATTATTAATATGGCCAAGGAATTTGCGGAGAGGGAAGTAGCACCTAAAGCAAAAGAAGTGGATAAAAATCATCGTTTTCCCGAAGAAACCGTCAAGCGTATGGGAGAATTGGGCTTAATGGGTATTCCTATTTCGGAAGAATATGAGGGGGCAGGTTCAGATTATTTAACCTATATTATGGTTGTGGAGGAATTGTCCCGGGCTTGTGCCACTACCGGAGTAATTCTTTCAGTGCATATGTCTGTGTGTACTTATCCTATATACCAATTGGGAACAAATTATCAAAAAATAAAATACGTTACCCCTCTGGCCAAAGGTGAAAAACTAGGTGCTTTTGCCTTGACAGAACCCGGTGCCGGTTCTGATGCCAAAGCCTTACAAACCACAGCGGTCTATGATGAGGTGGAAAAACATTATGTGCTGAATGGAACCAAATGTTTTATCACTAACGGTGCTTATGCAGATGTGT
>DUPU01000208.1 GCA_012838175.1 Clostridia bacterium | reverse complement strand
TTTTACAGGAGTTGTTGCAGTGAAATCAAGGTTGCATTTTCTCATGTGTTTCTTCTATTCCTTTTTCACTTCCGACATCAATATATAATACCCTCAATTCCTTTAAAATCATTGTCTTTAGCCTTATTACTTACCACTTAACCTTTCCTTCCTAAAAAACAAAATCCCGCAACCGTTCAGGATTTTTCCTGCTTCGACTACGGGATTTTGGAACGAACTTTATTTTTACAGAGCGAAGTTTATTATTATGGAGTGAACTTTATTTGAGTTATACACCAAAAGCCCCTGAGAAATATACAATTACTCTACCGTGACACTTTTCGCCAAGTTCCTGGGTTGATCCACATCGCAGCCCCGGTGCACGGAAGCATAATAGGACAGCATCTGCAAAGGAACAACTGTTAAGACGGGTGCCAAAAGGGGTAAGGTTTGGGGCAGGTAGATCACCTGGTCTACGGATTTTTTTAACTCTGTATCCCCCTCAAAAGTCACACCGATTACATAAGCGCCCCGAGCTTTAATTTCTCTAATATTACTTAACGTTTTTTCAAAAACATCCGGCTGGGTACTAAGAGCAATAACCGGTATATTATCCACTATCAATGCCAAGGTGCCGTGTTTTAATTCTCCGGCAGCATAAGCCTCAGCATGGACATAAGAAATCTCTTTTAGTTTTAAAGATCCTTCCAAAGCTACGGCGTAATCCAAGCCTCGTCCCACAAAAAATGCGTCTTCCCATTTTTTAAATACTTCGGCAATCTCATTCAATTGCCCGCTGAGATTGTCAAGTATTTCCTGGGCTTGGTTCGGCAGACGATAAAGGTGGCGCAGGATATTTTCCATATCCTCCTTAGGAATCATATCCAGGCTTTTTGCCAAATACATGGTGAGAATATAAACTCCAATCAATTGGGTAATATACGCCTTAGTAGAGGCTACGGCAATTTCCGGTCCCGCCCAGGTATAAACCACGTCATCCGCTTCCCGGGCAATAGAACTCCCTACTACGTTGGTGATTGCCACGACCCGTGCTCCTCTGTTTTTGGCTTCCCGTAAAGCGGCAAGAGTATCAGCCGTCTCCCCGGACTGAGAAATAATAACCGTCAGCGTATTTTCATCAATCAACGGGTCCCGGTACCGGAATTCCGAGGCAATATCTACTTCCACCGGAATACGGAGAATCTTTTCCATTACATACTTACCGACGATCCCGGCATGGTAAGCGGTACCACAGGCAACAATAGCAATCTTTTGGATTCTTTTAATTTCATCGTCGGTTAAATTTACCTCTTTTAGTTCCACCCCGCTATAATCGGGGGCAATACGACCGGTTAATGTGTCCCGCAACGCCCTGGGCTGCTCATTAATCTCTTTGATCATGAAATGAGGATATCCGCCCTTTTCCGCCGCTTTGGTATCCCAGTCAATAATGTCAATCTTTTTGTCCACCGGTATACCGTCTTTATAAACTCGGATTCCCTGGGTAGTCATGACCGCTATCTCTCCGTCTGCCAGGACCATCACCTTTTTGGTATAGTTGATAATAGCAGGGATATCCGAAGCGAAGAAATACTCTCCTTCTCCTACCCCGATAATCAGCGGGTTATCTTTTCTGACCGCCACTAAAGTATCCGGATGGTCTTCGGAAAGCACAACCGTAGCATAAGACCCCCGAACTCTGGCTACCATTTTTTCCACCGCACTCAGAAGATCATCTTTGAGGTAGTGTTCTACTAAATGGGGCAATACTTCCGTATCAGTTTCCGATTGAAAGACATGACCTTCAGCTTCCAACCATTCTTTTAACTCTAAAAAATTCTCAATAATACCGTTATGCACCACGGCAATTTTCCCGGTACAATCGGTATGGGGATGGGAATTGCTATCCGAAGGACGTCCATGAGTTGCCCACCGGGTATGGCCGATGCCGATCCGGGCCTGATGATCATTACCGTTAATTCTCCCCTCCAGCATATGCAATTTTCCCACACTGCGGTTGAGATAAAGCTTTTCTTTTTCGATCACTGCTACTCCTGCTGAGTCATAACCTCGATATTCCAGTTTTTTTAAACCATCCAGCAAAATCGGCACTGCACGCCGGTTTCCAATATATCCTACAATACCACACATTTTCAAATCAGCTCCTTAATTGTTGTGTCAATTCGCACACAGGAATAATATAGTGTTTTTTACAATATTTGTCATTACTTAATAAAAAAATACCGTGCTAAGGCACGGTTCTTCAAATAACAAAGGAATTATCCCTGAAAAATGGGCATACTTCACCCTTGGCACTACTGTACCCTCTGTCCCCGGGATTACTCCCGGTCTTTAGATACAGCTCACGATGGTGCACACCGGGGGGTACCCGCCGAAAACTTCGATAAACCCCCTCCTCGTCAACCAAAAACCAGCCTGTTTTGACTTAATTTTTGGTTCTGGCGCTATCTCTCTCAAAGAACCGTTGAAAGATTATTCTTTTCTTCTTTTTTCAATGAAATTTGCACTCATCCCCCCTTTATGATACATAATACTCTTTCTACACCCAAAAGGTCAATATTTTTTAAAAATTTAAAAAATATTGCCAATTACAAGGTAAGCCCCGGACCGAATTTTTTCAACCAGGCCAAGCATTTTTTATAATCAGGACAGAATTCCTCCACCACCCGCCAGAATCTTTTGGAGTGGTTCATTTCCTTTAAATGAGCTAACTCATGAATAATAATATAATCCACAACCTCCAAGGGAGCCATGATAATGCGCATGTTAAAACTTAAATTGTTTTTTATGGAACAACTGCCCCATCGAGTTTTTTGATTGCGGATATAAATAGTCTGGTAAGAAACACCCATCTTTTGCGCCCAGAAATTGGTTCTTTCAGAAAGGAAAGACTTAGCCGCCCAGCGGTACCAAGCATCTATTACCCGCCTGATTACGTCCTCCTCGTTTCGCGGCAAAGTCAATAAGGCTTTATCCTCACTAAGTTCTACCCTAATAGGCAAGGAATTGTCTAAAATTAACACTATGGGATATTCCTTTCCCAGATAACGAATAACAGTTAGAGCCTCATCCTGGACTGTTTTTGTAAGGGCGGCATTTTCCTCCATTTGCTTTAATTTATTCTGGATCCACTTTGCTTTTTTATGCAAAAGAGCCTCAATATTATTTACCGGGTAGGTTTCCGGTATAACTACTTCCAACCCGGTACCTTCCCGCACCACAATGCGCACATTTTTCGCCTTCCTGCTTTTTCTGATGATATAGGATACCACCTTATCACCAAGGGTTGTTTCCCTTTCCAAGCAAGGGAACTTATCCTGTTTTTTCAAAGCTCACGACCCCTTTTCGGTTTTGTACCGACTGTCTGTCTTCATAACAAAAGCAATAACCTCCGCTACCAGTTGATAGAGGTACGGCGGAATCTCCCGCCCTATATCCAATCCGGTGAGGACTTCCGCCAAACTCTCATCCTTGACTACCGGAATCTGATATTCCCGGGCTTTCTTTTCTAACTGTTCCCCCAGAAAACCTGTTCCAGCTGCAACCAGAAGAGGGGCCGAGTCCTGCTCCGGGTCATAACGCAAAGCCGCAGCGCGGCGCAGTTTGTTCATCCCGATCCTCCTCATACTTTTATATCCAAGGAACGATACCTCTCGCTCCGACCTAGTTCATCAGCCAATTCAAAAACCGATGGGATGGATTTGACCAGGCAGGAAAAGGAATTAATCTGAAAACCAATTTGAGCCAAGGCATCTTTCAACAGGACCCTGCTGCCGGCCAAATGATCAGCCACATCCTGGTCTTGGGCATAGGCGGTAATATTTAAAACTTTCCCTTGTATTTTTATTTCAAACCACAACATCCCCATGTTCTCTCCCTGCAGGGAGAGAATCAAAGATAAGGTTTCTTCCGCAGCCATTTGCTGTTTGTTTTTCATAATGATATAGAGCTGGGCAGGAACCCGTTGTTCATTCCAAGACAAAGGCAAGGGATAGAAAAGTATGTCTGGCAGGTGAGGACTGTCCTGTTTGCTTTGATTAATATCCCGCTGGGCCATAACCAAATCCGCCCATTGTTTTTTCACTTCTTCAGGCTCCCTCTCTATCGCCCCTTTTAAAAGAAGTCCGATAAAACTTAAAATTTCATTGCTGTATAGGAGAGTTCTCATAACATTTTGGTGGGACTGAGGATCTCTCATTCCGGTTCCGTATAGCCAGGCGGCAATTTTAATAAAACTTTCCCGCAGGTTTCCCGGCAGGCTGCTTTGTCCTTTAATGATATATTCAATCAATTCCTTGGATAAAGGTAATCCTTTAGACAACAGGTGTGCTATCACTTTTTGACCGGCAACAGAAACCGGCAGTCCCAATTCCCGGAGCAAGCCGCTTAAACTCTTTTCTTCCAAACCTGTCGGTATGTCCCCATGTTTTTGCAGTACTAAGAGGGAATTCTGGAAATCCTTAACCCGAAAAAGAGCAATCTCCCCGGCTTTTAAAGGAACTGTGGAAATTACTCTCTTTAACATTCCTCCTATCCGGAGTACCGCTTGTCCTTCTTTGGATTCTACCACTTCGGCCCGAAAAATATCACCTTTCTGCAGCCCTTCCTGCTTATGAAGTTCTGATCCGGCAGATCCTTGGACGGAGGTGAGTCTGTTTACAGGCATTTATAACCCATCCTAACAAAACGAATCATCTTCCCTGTTTAGTTCTCCAAAATGTGGATATTCCCTGCAAAGGAATTAGTCTAATTCTTTTTCCACTACCTGAGCAATATTTTGAACGATATTATGCAGTTCTTGTTCATCAGGACCTTCCGCCATCACTCGAACCAGGGGTTCCGTACCTGAGGTGCGCACCAATACCCGTCCCCGTCCTTCTAAGGCTTTTTCCCCCTGGCTAATCACGGATTTAATTTCCGGATTGATATCCCACCCCGTTTTCTCCTTAACCCGGACATTTACCAATACCTGGGGCAAACGAACCATTTGCTGCGCCAGCCTGGAAAGAGGCTTACCCGTTTCTGCCATTACTTTTAACAGCTGCAAGGCGGTGGCAATTCCATCCCCCGTTGTATTGTATTCAGTGAAAATTATATGACCGGACTGTTCTCCCCCTAATACAGCATCTGTTTCCAGCATTTTCTCCAATACATACCGGTCCCCCACCTTGGTTTCAATAACCTCAATCCCTGCCTTTTTCAAAGCCAGATGTAATCCCAAATTACTCATCACGGTAACTACAATTTTATTTCCCCTTAACATACCCTTTCTCAAAAGGTCCAAGGCACAAATCACCATGATTTTATCCCCGTCAACCAAATTACCCTGCTCATCTACGGCTAACATCCGGTCCGCATCCCCGTCATGGGCAATTCCCAGATTAGCCCCATAACTTTTTACCGCTTCCATCAGCTTTTCAGGATGAGTACTGCCGCACCCTTGATTTATATTAGTACCGTTAGGATTATTAAATATGGGAATGACCTCTGCCCCTAAGTCTCTTAAAATATTGGGCGCCAGAGAATAGGCTGCCCCGTTGGCAGTATCGATGACGATTTTAAAGCCCGACAGAGAGGTCCCTAATACTTTTTTCAGATAAGCACCGTATATCCGTCCGGCCTGGCCAAAGTCTTCCGATCTGCCTACATCCGCCCCTGTGGGGCTGGGCAGGTTCTCTCCGGATAAAATCAGATTCTCTATTTCTTCTTCCAAAGCATCAGGCAGCTTAAACCCGGTACCGCCGAAAAACTTAATACCGTTGTCCTCCATAGGATTATGGGATGCGGAAATCATCACCCCCGCTTGAGCTCCCAAATGCCGGGTAAGATAAGCCACACCTGGGGTAGGAATCACACCCAATCTCACCACATCGGCACCGACCGAACAAATACCTGCTGTTAAGGCGCTTTCCAGCATATCGCCGGAAAGGCGAGTATCTTTGCCAATTAAAATTTTCGGTCTGGGATGGTCCTTGGCCAGGCAAAAAGCTCCTGCCCGTCCTAGTTTAAAAGCTAAATCCGGTGTTAAATCCTGATTGGCTACTCCTCTTACTCCGTCTGTACCAAATAAAACACCCATGATCAATCTCTCCTCCATTTGAGTTTATCTATAACTTCAGGTGAAAAATCTTTTTCCGGTTCCCGGTACCGGGCAATAATTGCTTCTGCCACTTTCACACCGTCTACTGCTGCGCTGATAATGCCTCCGGCATACCCGGCTCCTTCTCCTGCCGGGTAAAGCCCCCGGGTATTTACTGATTCCATTCCTTCGTTTCTCAGAATTCGTAAAGGCGCGGAAGTTCTGGTTTCCACTCCGGTTAATACACCTTGATTATGTCCAAAACCCTTGATCTTTTGATTCCATACCCTAATCCCCTCCGCCAAGGTCTCTCCTATTTCTTTGGGCAAACATTCCCTTAGATTGGCTGGGGTTACCCCCGGTCGATAAGAAGGCTGTAAAACCCCGTCCAAATCTCCTGAAGCTCGATCCAGCAGAAAATCCTCAATTTTTTGGACAGGTGCTTTGTAATAACCGCCGCCCATTTTATAGGCTTTTTCCTCCCACTTGCGCTGAAACTCAATACCTTTAAGACATCCTTCACCGAAATCCGAAGCATCCACGGTCACTACCAAAGCACTGTTGGCACGGCCGGAATTACGAGCATGCTCACTCATACCGTTTATCACGACCTTCCCTTTTTCCGATGCTGCTCCTACCACATAACCACCGGGACACATACAAAAACTATAGGCGCTTCTGCCCCGCTCCCGGTCCTGATATACCAAAGCATAGTCAGCGGCACCTAATTTGGGGTGTCCGGCATACTTTCCATATTGTCTGTGGTCAATAAATGACTGGGGATGCTCCACCCGGAGCCCAATTGCAAAAGGTTTGGCCTCCATCAATACACCTTTTTGAAAAAGCATCTGATATGTATCTCGGGAGCTGTGGCCTATAGCAAATACCGCTATAGACAAAGGCAAAAGAATATTGCCAATCTCCAGAGCTTCTATAGCTCCCCTCCCGGATATTCTCATTCCGGAAACATATTGCCCGAACATTATCCGGCCGCCTAAGCTGATCAGCTTTTTCCTCAGCTTTTTAATAATAATTCGCAACAAGTCCGTCCCAATGTGAGGTTTATTGAGGTATAATATTTCTTCCGGCGCCCCCGCCTCTACCATTTGTTCCAATATTAATCTAACCCGGGGGTCTTTAACCCTGGTGGTAAGTTTACCATCAGAGAAAGTCCCCGCACCGCCTTCTCCAAACTGCACATTGCACTCCGGGTTTAAATGGCCGGTCTGCCAAAACTTTTCAACTTCATGCCAACGGGTGTCCACATCCTGCCCCCGTTCCAACACTAGAGGACGATAACCCCAGGCAGCCAGCTTTAAAGCACAAAACAATCCTGCCGGTCCACTACCCACCACTGCCGGAGGCATATCCAGCCGCTCACTGCCTCGCGTCAACTTTTCCGAAAAAGGCGGGGGAGAAGCTATGACAAAAGGGGGATCCAACCTGATCCCCTTAACTACATCTACCTCAACATCAACGGAATAAACAAATTCCAATCGATTTGCTTTTCTTGCGTCGATTGCCTTTTTTATTATTTTTAAATCGGTTATTTTCTCCGGCCCTAACCGAAGCTTCCGGGCAGCTAAATTTATTAATTCCGATTCATCTGCATCCAGGCATAAACGCAGATTTGTTAAGCGTAATTTCATCTATCATAACTCCTGTTTTCTCCGGCAAACCTGCTGCCTTTTTTATTCTTCCAATATTACGGTGATTTGTTGGGGAGCTTTCTCTGTCAGAGTAACCCCCTTAGGGAGGTTAACCTGCACCGGTACCTGATGTTCTCCACCGGTCAGGTTTTTCAAATCAACAAACACCTCTATATCCGCCCCCATCAACCTTTCCATTAAAGATTCTGCTCCTTTTACAGAAATATTAACCGTCGGAGCAGGAAATTCCGGGGTTAGACCTTCCGGAGTATTCTTCGCCAATACCGGCAACCCCACAAAGGACTTGTCCTTTGTTTGTTCAATGCGCACCACTGCCGTCACATTATTATTTTCCCGGTCCAGCGTGACACCTTTGGGAACAATTACTGCCACTCTTTCCACCACATCCTGTGTCGCTCCGTCAATATTCACCGGTTCTGTGGTAATACTTTCGATACCGTCAAGAACAGGTTGTTCCCCCAAAATGGTAAGAAGTTCCGGTTCCACTACTATCCTTCCTACCTCAAAACCATCTTCGGGAGTTCCCTCCACAGGAGTTTTTACCGGAACTGTTTTTGCCGGAAGCTCGTGGACCACCGGTACCAAAACATCCACTTGAGAAGGGGTAACATTAATCCAATCCAATAAAAGATTCCCGTTCCTATCCTCAACTTTTACAGGCAGTTGTTGATGATAGTTAAAATTATAATCTCCCAAATCCACTTCTACATATACCTGTTCTACTTGTTTCAACTTATCCTCAGGGCCGGAAAGAAGCACCTGGGTAGGCGTCAATACCGGTTTTAAAGCCATAAATCCTTCTGCCGGGGTACTGTCGGAATAAGACACATTTACGGAAAACTGGGCAGTAGTCAGCACCTCCACATTTAGGTTAACGGTAGCCGGCGTTACGGATACCAGTTGGGTTTTTTCCGGTGTAGATACATGCACCTCCATAATATGCTGACCTACGTCGATACCGCTCATCTCCACAAAGGCTTGGATATCCCGGGCGGTTAACTGGTCCAAAATATGCCGTTGCCCTTGCAGCCTTACTTTCACAAAGGAAGGTCGATCTGAAATGGTTAATTTTTGTTCCAGCCCCCGTACCTCCAAGGGAACGGTGAATATCTGCTCCGTAACGGGATTCTCCTGATTGCTGACATAAAGCCAAAGAAGGACCGCCAACACCAGGGAAATACTTTTATATAACAGGTTGTTTATCTTCATTAATTTTCTCATGACGGTACCCTCCGCTGCCAGAAATGAGTGTTGCCAGTAGGTTTGGGGACCAATAATTCCTGCAATTTATCCCTGAGGGTTTTTTCCTCCAAATAACGTACCAGCTTTCCTTCATAAGCAATGGAAATGCTGCCTGTTTCTTCAGAAACAATCACAGCCACTGCATCAGAGATTTCAGTAATCCCTAAGGCAGCCCGGTGCCTTGTTCCTAAACTGCTGTCCAAATAGGGATTGTCGCTTAAAGGTAGAAAACAACCGGCTGCCACCACCCTGTCTCCCCGGATGATGACCGCCCCGTCATGGAGAGGCGTCTGGGGGACAAAGATATTACTGAGAAATTCGGCAGATACAATCCCGTCAATTTTAATGCCTGTTTCAATATAATCATTAATACCTGTTTCCCGTTCTAATATAATTAAGGCACCTGTGTTGGTTCTGGCCATTTTTAAAACACACCGGGTCACTTCATCAATGAGACGCAACATATCGCCCATACCCATTTCAGTATTTACCCGGACAAAAAACTGTCCCCGACCAATTTGTTCTAAAGCTCTGCGTAATTCGGGCTGAAATATCACCGCTAAAGCGACAAAGATTGTAGCCCAGGTCTTATCCAAAATCCATTTTATCGTGTATAAATGAAAAAAATCACTAATGTTGGAAGCAATCAAAAGAAAGAGAATTCCTTTAATCAGTTGGACTGCTCTGGTCCCTTTAATCAGCATCAGTAGCTTATAAATGACATAAGATACGATTAATATATCCAGTATTTCTGTAAATATATTTAAATAGTTGATCTGGGCCAGGATATCCCTCATCTTATCCACCTTTTCCTTAATGCTAGTCTTCTCTTCCCAAAATTAAACTAACAAAATATTTTCGACATCCGGGGATGAAAAACCTCCAGGGCTAAAGATTTTTTACTCCGGTGAGTTCAATTTTCTTCAGCGTTATTATTATATTATTATTTTTTGCTACACATTATTTACCGGCTGGAAACAATTATTTATTTATAGTACAATTTAAGTATACTCAGGAAAAGGGGGCCGGAATAATGACTAAATGGAAAAAGTATCTCCCCATTACTATTGCATGTCTGATTACGGGTTTGCTTTTAACCAGTGCCTTGCGGGCACAAACCGCCCTGGATGATGAGGGCAAAACCAACAAAAATCAAACCCTTATCGATATTATAAACAATTTGGAAGCAGAAACCAAGGTTTTGGAAGAGACCATTGATTCCCTGAGAAGTCAAATTGAGAATATTCAAAATAAGGAAACCCCGGGGCAACAAGGGTATGTTGTCAGTCTTCAGGATCAAATCCAGCAGTTAAAGCTCCGATCCGGACAAACCAATGTTTCCGGCCCGGGCATAGTCATTGTATTAGATGACAATGTTTCCGGAGCGGAAACCGCTAGAATCAATAACCCGGATTTATACAACCCGGAAGACTTTATTGTTCATGATAAAAGCCTTCTCTACCTGATCAGCGCCATCAGGGGAAAAGCGGAAGCATTAGCCATCAATGACCAAAGACTGGTGGCCAGTTCAGATATCAGGTGCGTCGGTACTGTGATTATGGTTAATTCCTCCCGTCTGGCGCCTCCTTATGAGATTAAAGCCATTGGGAATCCTGACCTTTTGGAAGAGGCAGTCCTTAACAGTGAAGAGTATTACTTTTTAAAAAGCAAAGATATGCCCGTCACCATCACAAAAGTAGAAGATATCTCCCTGCCGGCCTATAAAGGAAGCACCACTATCAATTACACAGAGGCGGTTAAAGAAGAGAAAAAGGAAGAAAACTAAAAAAGAAAAAGGTGATTCGTAAATGTGGTTTCCCATTGTCGGACTTATTATCGGTATACTTTTAGGATCAATTTTTACCGTTCCTGTTCCTATAGTCTATGCCAAATACCTGTCAATCGCTGTTCTAGCCGCTTTGGACTCCCTTATGGGAGGTGTCCGGGGGATTTTGGAAGATTCTTTTGACGGTACCATTCTTTTATCCGGTTTTTTTACCAATACCTTGCTGGCCGCCCTTTTAGCCTACTTGGGAGATCATTTGGGAGTTGACTTATATCTCGCCGCCGTGCTGGCTTTTGGTATTCGTCTTTTCAGCAACCTGGGCTTTATCCGCCGGGATGTTATTAATCGGTTCCGGGCAAAAAGAAGATTAAAAAAGGAGGGCAAGAAATTTGATTAAAGAAAAATGGCAGACCCCTTTGTTTATTGCCCTTTTTATGTTCGGCTTACTGATATCCACCCAGTACAGCACTCAGCAGGCATTAGTAAACTCCCTATCAAATCAGGATCAGGAGGACCTGGTCACTTTAGTTAAAAGCCTAAATGAAAAAAGAACCAAATTGGAATTGGAAGTTGATACTTTAATTAAGAATAAACAGTCGTTAGATGAAAAAGCAACCTTGGGTTCCGATTTGGTAGCAAATCTGCAAGCGGAACTACGGCAACTTAAAATCATTAACGGAACCGTCCCAGTCCATGGTCCCGGTGTGGTCATTACCATTACAGGAGATTCCAATCTGATGTATCTTGATTTGATTGATTTGGTAAATGAACTTTGGGTAAGCGGTGCGGAAGCAGTAGCCATCAACGACCACCGGATTGAGAACAATACCACTATTTATCACGCTGAAGACGCCAATCACCGTCTGGTAATAACCATTAACGGCAAACCTTTATTAAGTCCGGTAGTCATCAAAGCCATCGGCAACCCGGATACCCTGGAAAAGGGATTAACCTTTACCGGAGGCATTATCGACAGCTTAAATACTCTGTATCAAGTATTCCCGGTAGTAAAAAAGCAGGAAGACGTGGTAATTCCTGCAGCATCATCAAAGATAGTTTTCAAACACATCAAATCTTAACGGAATTTCGTTGTAGAGATAATTCCCCTTCCAATAATTCCAAATAAAATAATAAAAAAGCGTGACAGAGAACCGTCCCCTGTCACGCTGCTTCCCTCATTAATCTTTGATTTCTGTAGTATAAAGTAATATCTGTAGAAACCATTATAGCATTGAGAATATAAAGAAAGATTACCCCATCGCTACTATACATCAATTTATGCACAATCCCCGAAATATATCCAATTACAACAATAAATAAAAAAACGACGCTCTTTCCATTATTGTCCCTGGATTTATATGATTTAATAATGGAAAAAGGCCATGCTGCCCCAAAACAGACCAGCATAATCATTTCGAATATACTCATGTCAATTTTTCCTCCAAAAAATTTTAATCATGCATAATATCAAGCGTGACAGAGAACCGTCCCCTGTCACGTTTTCTTGTCTCTTTTTTTGTATAAAGCATAGGTAATCCCGTCCGTTAAGGCCTGCCAACTGGCTTCAATGATATTTGGATGCACTCCAACCGTGCTCCAGGTAGCTTCTTGGTCCATGGTTTCAATGAGAACCCGAACGGTAGCGGCTGTGGCATCTTTTTCGTCCAGTACCCGTACCTTATAGTCGGAAAGATGAATTTCTTTTATTTCAGGATAGAACTCTTCCAAAGCCTTTCTTAAAGCATTGTCCAGAGCATTTACCGGACCGTTTCCTTCGGCTGCCGTATGCACGGTTTCCGTTCCCACTTTTAATTTTATCATAGCTTCCGAAACAATACCGTTATTCTCTCTTTTTTCCATGAGAATTTTAAATGACTCTAACTGAAAATAATCCCTGAACTGCCCCAGACCTTTTCTTAATAAAAGTTCCAAAGATGCTTCCGCGCCTTCATATTGGAAACCTTTGTGCTCCAAATCCTTAATTTTCTGGATAATCTTTTTGCTTTCCGGGGTTTCCAAGGGCAAATCAATATTCAGTTCCCGGGCTTTATACCTTAGATTGCTTACCCCGGATAATTCGGAAACCAGCACCCGTCTTTTATTCCCAACCTGCTCCGGTTCCACATGTTCATAAGTAGAGGGATTTTTGGAAACAGCGCTTACATGAATCCCGGCTTTATGGGCAAAAGCACTCGTCCCAACAAAAGGCTGTTGTGAAAGGTGCACCACATTGGCCAGCTCACTTACATAGTGGGATGTTTCCGTCAACAAAGCCAGATTTCCCAAAGGAAGGCAGGAAAAGCCCAGCTTCAACTCTAAGTTGGGAATTACCGAGCAAAGGTTGGCGTTTCCGCATCTTTCCCCGAAACCGTTGATCGTACCCTGCACCATCATTACCCCGGCCATTACCGCCGTTATAGTATTTGATACGGCCAAATCACTGTCATTATGAGTATGAATGCCCAAATGCACATTTACCGAATCTTTGGCTGCGGTAACGATTGCTTTTAATTCATCCGGAAGCATCCCCCCATTGGTATCACATAAAGTAATCCAGTCTGCACCGGCTTCCGCCGCTGCCTTAATGGTTTCTATGGCATAAGTGGGATTTCCTTTGTATCCGTCAAAAAAGTGTTCCGCATCATAAATTACTTCTCTACCATGGGCTTTCAAATAGGACACAGTATCCCTGATCATGGCCAGATTCTCGTCTAAAGTAGTATTTAAGGCTTGAAATACATGGAGATCCCATGTCTTACCAAAAATGGTCACAACCTCTGTCTGAGCATTAATCAATGCCTGAATATTGGCATCATCTTCCACCTTTATCCTGGGACGCCTGGTACTGCTAAAGGCCGTTACTTTGGCGTGCTTCAGGTTCATTTTTTGCACCCGGCGGAAATATTCAATATCTTTCGGGTTGGATCCGGGCCACCCTCCTTCAATATAAGAAACACCTAAAGCATCCAGCTTGGCGGTTATTTTCAATTTATCCTCTACTGATAAGGAAATCCCCTCACCTTGAGTCCCATCTCTTAATGTAGTATCTAAAACGGCAATATGTCCCACTCCATCAAATCCTCCCATCGCTTCCTTTCCTTTACTTTCCTTTACTTTCCATTAATCTGTTCTGATTGCACCGGCGACTAATTCTCCCATTTCTTTAGTGCCTACCACCTTATTTCCTTCCTGAGCCAAATCGCCGGTACGGTAACCTTTCTTCAACACTTCCGCCACAGCCCTTTTCACGTCTGCCGCCCCTTGATAATGTTTAAAGCTGTATTCCAGCATCATAGCGGCAGAAAGGATGGTAGCTAACGGATTAGCCTTATCCTGACCGGCAATATCCGGTGCCGAACCATGGGAAGGCTCATACAAACCAACTTGGCCCCCGATACTGGCAGAAGGCAGCATGCCTATGGACCCGGAAATCATGGATGCCTGGTCTGTTAAAATATCCCCAAAAGTATTCTCGGTGACAATCACGTCAAACTGTTTGGGTGCCCGTACCAGTTGCATGGCACAATTATCTACATACATGTGTTCCAGTTCCACATCAGGATACTCCCCAGCCAATCTGGTAACAGTTTCCCGCCATAGCCTGCCGCTTTCCAGCACGTTTGCTTTATCCACGGAGGTCAGTTTTTTCCTCCGCATTCTGGCGGTTTCAAAGGCTAAACGGGCAATTCGTTCAATTTCTTCAGTGGTATAAACCAGTGTGTCAAAGGCTTTTTCTCCCGTAGGATGCTTTTCTCTTTTCTTCTCCCCGAAATAAAGACCGCCGGTTAATTCCCGAATTACCACCATATCCGTACCTGCAACCACTTCTTCTTTTAATGTGGAAGCAGCCACCAATTCGTCATATAAGATTACCGGCCGGATATTGGCATAGAGAGCCAGTTTTTTTCTTAAGGGCAATAAAGCCCCTACCTCCGGTCTTAAGTGGGTAGGCAATTGATCCCATTTTGGTCCGCCAATTGCCCCCAAAAGTACAGCATCACTTTCCAAACAAAGCCGTAGGGTGTCATCCGGCAGAGGTACGCCCACCAAGTCCAAGGCGGCTCCTCCTACCAAAGCTTCTTTAAATTCAAATTCCATCCCGTATTTATCCCCGATTAATTCTAAAACCCTCATCGCCGGGGGAACAATTTCTTTCCCGATCCCATCTCCGGGGAGTACGGCAATCCGATATTTAACCATTGTTTCTCGTCCTTTCTTTTACATATGCCATAAGTCCGCCGGCGGCCATAATCTTTTCAATAAACTCCGGAAAAGGAGCAGCCTGAAATTCAGCTCCCGTGGTTAGGTTTTTAATCGCACCGGTGTCGGTGTTTACCTCTACCACATCTCCTTCCTGAATTCCCTCCGCCGCTTCTTCACATTCCAAAATAGGCAAGCCGATATTAATGGCATTGCGATAAAAAATGCGGGCAAAAGTAGGTGCAATCACGCAGGAAATACCGGCCGCTTTCAAAGCAATAGGAGCATGTTCCCGGGAACTGCCGCAGCCAAAGTTTTTTCCCGCCACCATAATATCCCCCTGGGATACCTTGTGAGGAAAATCCGGATCGGCATCTTCCATACAGTGTTTTGCCAATTCCTCCGGCTGAGATGTATTTAGATACCGGGCGGGAATAATTGCATCCGTATCAATATTTGCTCCAAATTTCCATGTCTTTCCTTTTAGTATCATTTTTTAACCTCCCCAGGATGGGCAATGCGCCCCATAATAGCGGAAGCCGCCGCCACCGCAGGATTAGACAGATAAACTTCACTTTCCGGATGGCCCATACGACCTACAAAATTCCTGTTGGTGGTAGCAAGGGCCCTCTCCCCTTTGGCTAAAATGCCCATATGTCCACCTAAACAAGGCCCACAGGTAGGTGTGCTCACCGCAGCTTGAGCATTAATAAAAATATCCACCAGCCCTTCCTTAACTGCCTGCAGATATATGGCCTGGGTTCCGGGTATCACCACACAGCGCACATCCTTATGCACTTTTTTTCCTTCCATTAGGGAAGCAGCCAATCGTAAATCCTCTATTCTCCCATTGGTGCAGGACCCAATCACCACCTGGTCAATTTTTATATCTCCGGCGTCAGCTACATTCCGGGCATTCTCCGGCAGATGGGGAAAAGCCACTTGGGGTTCAATATCTTTAGTCCGGTATTCCAATACCCGGGCATATTCCGCATCCGGATCACTTTGATATAACTTAAACTCCCTTTTTGCCCGCCCCTTAACATAAGTTAAAGTGGTTTCATCGGGGACAATGATACCGCTTTTGCCTCCTGCTTCAATGGCCATATTGCACATGGTAAAGCGGCTGTCCATAGATAAGGCTTCAATTCCCTCTCCGGTAAACTCCATGGCCTGATAGAGGGCGCCGTCCACGCCAATCTGCCCGATGGCATAAAGAATCAGGTCTTTCCCGCTCACCCAGGGATTAAAGTCCGCCCCTTTAAAAATAAATTTGATGGAAGAAGGCACCTTAAACCAAGCCTCCCCCGTTGCCATTCCTGCTGCCATATCCGTACTCCCCACCCCGGTGGCAAAAGCCCCCAGGGCACCGTAGGTACAGGTATGGGAATCGGCACCGATGATCACATCTCCCGGCAAAACCAATCCTGCTTCCGGCAACAAGCAGTGTTCAATACCCATTCTTCCCACTTCAAAATAATTAATAATCTCATGTTTTCTGGCAAACTCCCGGATGAGTTTGGCCTGTTCCGCCGATTTAATGTCTTTGTTCGGTGTAAAGTGATCCGGCACCAGAACAATCCTTTCCGGATCAAAGACCTTATCCGTTCCTAAATTTTCAAATTCTTTAATCGCCACCGGAGAAGTAACATCATTTCCCAGCACCACATCCAAGCGGGCATTGATTAATTGCCCCGGCCGGACCTTCTCTTCTCCCGCATGAGCGGCCAGAATTTTTTCCGTAATTGTCATTCCCATATTTTTATTAACCCTCCGTCTATTAACTAATTACCGTTTCCCCATTAATACTGTTTTCATAGATAACCTTATTTATGGCATTCAAGTAAGCTAATGCCGAGGCTTCCAAAATGTCCGTACTGATGCCGTGACCGGAAAAAACCTTATGATTATGTTCTACTTTTACGGTAACCTCACCTATGGCATCTTTTCCCCCTGTCACGGCGTTAATGGAATATTCCAGCAGGGTAACGGTGATACCGGTCACCTTTTCCAAACTGTTAAAAGCGGCATTGATCGGTCCTTCTCCGCAAGAGGCCTCTTCCACCACCTGATCTTCGCTGACCACCCGCACCGTGGCGGTAGGAGTAACTCCGGTACCGCTGCAAATATGCAGATATTCCAAATGCCATTTTTCCGGAATCTTCCTTATTTGGTTTTCCACCAAGGCTATTAAATCAGCATCGGTAATTTGCTTCTTTTTATCTGCCAGTTCTTTAAATTGCTTAAAGGACCGGTCAAGTTCATCTTTATCCAATTGGTAGCCCAGCTCTTCCAAACGCTTTTTAAACCCATGGCGTCCGGAATGCTTGCCAAATACCAGATTGCTTTGAATAACCCCAATCATTTGGGGATTCATAATTTCATAGGTAGTGCGCTCCTTTATTACCCCATCCTGGTGAATACCGGACTCATGGGTAAACGCGTTTTTCCCTACTATCGCTTTATTTGGCTGTACCGGCATGCCCGATAGGCTGGACACCAACCGGCTGGTCCGATAAATTTCCTGATAATTAATCCCTGTTTCCAAACCATAATTATCCCGCCGGGTATAAAGGCCCATGACAATTTCCTCCAAGGAAGCATTGCCGGCCCGTTCCCCCAGGCCATTTACAGTACATTCCACTTGTCTTGCGCCGTTTTTAACCGCCGCCAGGGAATTGGCCACCGCCAGGCCTAAATCATTATGGCAGTGGACACTGATTAGAGCCCGGTCAATATTAGGTACACCTGCTTTAATATCTGCAATAAATTTGCCAAATTCCTCCGGTGTGGCATAACCCACCGTATCAGGGATATTAATGGTCGTAGCTCCGGCAGCTATGGCGGTTTCAAAAACCCGGCAAAGAAATGCCAAGTCGCTCCGAGAAGCATCTTCAGCGGAAAACTCCACGTCATCTGTATAACTCTTGGCTCTTTTTACCCCGGCAGCCACCATGGCCAAAACTTCCTCCGGAGTCTTTTGCAACTTATACTTCATATGAATTTCCGAGGTTGCGATAAAGGTATGAATCCGAGCTGCTTCCGCATCTTTAACCGCCTCCCAGGCCCGGTCAATGTCCTCAAAACCGATCCGTGCCAATGCGCAAATCACCGGTCCCTTTACATTTTGGGCAATTGCTTTTACTGCCTCAAAATCCCCGGGGGAGGCAATAGGGAAACCGGCTTCGATAATGTCAACCCCTAGTTTTGCCAGTTGAAAGGCTATTTCCAGCTTTTCTTTTTTATTCAGGCTTACACCGGGTGACTGCTCTCCGTCCCTTAAGGTAGTATCAAAAATATAAATTTTCTTACTCATGACTTCCTCCATTCCCTATAACCATTTCATTTAAACCCTTGCCTGCGAGTACTGTGGGATAGACCAACTCCTCACAATTAATCACACAATCCACAAGAGAAAGTTTCCCGTTATGAAGAACCTCCTCCAGTACGCCGTCAATTTCTGAGGGATGGCTAATTCTAAATCCTTCAATACCATAAGCCCCGGCCAGTTTAACAAAATCCGGGTTGCCTGTCATTTCCACAGCCGTTTGCCGTCCGTCACAATAAAAATGCTGCAATTGCCGTACCAGCCCCAGACAACTATTATTAAAAATCAGGACTTTAATGGGAAGACCCTGTTCCTTTGCTGTGGCCAACTCATTCATAGTCATTTGAAAACTGCCGTCCCCGGTAATGCAGACTACTGCAGCCCCGGGTTTTGCCATTTGCGCCCCTACCGCCGCCGGAAAACCATATCCCATGGTGCCCAAGCCTCCGGAAGTGAGAAAACTCTTCGGATATTTCAGATTTAGAAACTGAGCGGCAAACATCTGGTGCTGACCCACATCGGCAGTAACTATAATTTCTCCCCGGGAAATTTGATTTAGCCTCTGGATGACCAACCGTGTGGTCAAAATCTCGCCGCACTCAGGATAGCTTGAAGGGGTTTCCTTTTTCCATTCTTGCACCTGACGAAACCAGTCCGGACACCTGGCCAGATTCTTTTGTTCCAACCTTTCCAGAATTGCTTGCAAAACCAAATTCACATGACCTACTATAGGCACATCAACCCGCACATTTTTTCCGATTTCCGCCGGATCAATATCAATATGAATTATCTTGGCTTCCGGGGCAAACTTTTCCACCGCCCCGGTCATTCGGTCATCAAAACGGGCACCCACGGAAATCAGCAAATCACATTCCGTAATAGCCTGATTGGCTGCAGAATGGCCATGGATTCCCAACATGCCCAAAAACAAAGGATGTTCGGTTGGGATAGCGCCCAAACCCATTAAGGTTGTAATAACAGGAGCTTGTAAAAGCTCTGCCAGTTTAACCAGTTTTTTTCCGGCGTCGGCGGTAATTACACCGCCTCCCCCTTGAATTAAGGGTTTTTTGGCCTCCTCCATTAATTGGCAGGCTGTTTTAATCTGTGCGCCGTGACCCCGAAGGGTGGGTTTGTACCCGGGAAGATTGACTGTTTCCGGTATTTCCTCCCGGCAAGGGCTTTCGGCCACATCCTTGGGAATATCTATCAGGACCGGACCGGGTCGCCCGGTGGAAGCAATATGAAAAGCTTCCTTCACTATCCGGGGTATATCATCGGCACACTGCACCAGATAATTATGTTTGGTAATGGGATGGGTAATTCCCGTAATATCCACTTCTTGAAAAGCATCCGTCCCTACCATGTGGGTGGCAACCTGTCCGGTGATAATTACCATCGGGATGGAATCCATATAAGCGGTAGCAATCCCCGTTACCAAATTGGTAGCACCCGGCCCGGAAGTAGCCATACACACTCCGGTTTTTCCGCTCACCCGGGCAAAACCGCTGGCAGCATGTGCCCCGCCTTGCTCCTGACGTACCAAAACGTGTTTAATTTTCTTTGATTCTCTTAAAGCATCATATACAGGCAAAATTGCTCCTCCGGGGTATCCAAAGACAATAGTTACCCCTTCGGCTTCCAAACCTCTTACCAATGCTTGTGCACCTGTTATTGTCATTTGGGTCCCCTCCTTTAATCCCCTTTTCCTTTTGATCCTCGCACCATCGCCACTTTACCGCATCTGACCATTTCTTT
>DUPU01000207.1 GCA_012838175.1 Clostridia bacterium | reverse complement strand
GGTATCACGGAGCAGGTTTTTTCTGAATCATATTGAATATTATCTTTGGGATAAAAATACGGAGGTGAACTGAACTTGAAGAGACTCATTGCAAAATCGGAATTATGCATTGGCTGCCGCCTTTGTGAAGAAGTATGTTCTAAAGCTTACCGTAAAGAAAACAACAGGGAAAAAAGTGCGATCAGAATTGATGAAAACGGGGAGAAAGGGTATATTATTCATGTTTGCAATCAATGTGGAACTTGTATAGATATTTGTCAGGTACCGGCTATCACCAGGGATAAGAACGGTATTGTCAGGATTAAAAAAGACCTTTGTGTCGGCTGTCTCTCCTGTGTGGGAAATTGTCCTACGGAAACTATGTATTATCATGATGAGCTGACAGAACCCTTCAAGTGTATTGCTTGCGGTCTGTGTGCCAAAGAGTGCCCGTCCGGGGCGCTGGAAATTGAGGAGTATTAATTAAATTATGGGGGAGGCGAAATAGATGAATGTAAAAGAAATGCGGGAAAAGCACCGGCTTTTATCGGAATATAAATATCAACTGGGTACCATTGATAAAGGTTATACCAACAGAACCTTGTATATCAATGTAGGAGATAATACGATTAAAGAAAAACCGGTAACCGATTTTATGAAAGAGAAGTTTGTCGGAGGAAAAGGATTCGGCCTCTGGTACCTGTGGAATGCTGTAACACCGGAAACCAAGTGGAACGATCCGGAAAATGAAATAATTGTGGGTACCGGTCCCATCTGCGGGATTACCCAATATCCAGGGTCCGGTAAGTCCTTGGTCGTCAGTCTTTCACCTTTGACAAATCTTCCTTTTGACAGTAATGTAGGCGGGTTTTTTGGCCCCTATTTGAAGTTTTCCGGTTTTGATGCTCTGGAAATACAGGGAAAAGCTGAGAAGGACGTAATAATTATCATTGACGGGAACAAAGGTATTGTCCGGATTGAAGAAGCTCCGGCAGAAGCGGTAGACGGTCATCTTTTAGGAGAACAATTGACGGAAATGTATGCGGAATCAGAAGAGGATAAGAAGAATATTTCAGTGATTACTGCCGGGTCTGCCGCAGAACATACCCGGGTGGGTTGTCTGAATTTTACCTTTTATGATCCCCGGAGGAAAGTTGTCCGTCTGAAACAGGCCGGACGGGGCGGCATTGGTACAGTATTCAGAGATAAGAAGATTAAAGGTGTTTTAGTTCGTTTTAAAGGCACCAAAGGAAACTTGAATAATCCTCATGACATATCTTTAATTAATAAAGCCGGAGTCCGGCTGCATAGAGAGATTGCCCTGTATGATCATAAGCAAAACAACATGAGAAAGATCGGCACTGCGAACATTATAGAAATTATGGATCAATATGATCTTCTTCCGGTGCATAATTATAAATTCGGTTCCCACCCGGATACTCATAAAATTGCCTCAACCGTATTTATTGAAAAATATGTGACCCAAGGCATGGCTGACGGTTGCTGGTATGGATGCAGCTTATCCTGTGCCAAGGCTGCGGATAATTTTGAATTGAAAACAGGGCCGTATAAAGGACATAAGGTTTGTGTAGACGGTCCCGAATATGAA
Organism: Clostridia bacterium; assembly: GCA_012838175.1. Taxonomy (GTDB): domain Bacteria; phylum Bacillota; class Dehalobacteriia; order Dehalobacteriales; family Dehalobacteriaceae; genus DUPU01. Next base: position 14,399 of record DUPU01000207.1, on the reverse strand, counting down.
AATGCCGCCGGCTTAGGGGCTAACTGCGGTATCTTTGACCCGGAATATATTTTAGAAGCCAATTTCTATTGTGATACCTACGGTATCGATACCATATCCGTGGGGACCTTAATTGCTTTTGCCATGGATTGTTATGAGCAGGGCATCATCAACAAAGAAATCACCGGCGGATTGGAATTAACCTTTGGCAATAAAGAAGCTGCCATAGAGTTAATCCACCAAATGTCCCGGGGAGAAGGCTTCGGAAAAATTGCCGGACAAGGTGTACGCAGGATGAAAGAACTGTTTATTAAGGAGTACGGAGCAGACCCTCAGGTCCTTCAGGACATTGCCATGGAACAGAAAGGTTTGGAATATTCCGAGTATTTGATGAAAGAGTCCCTGGCCCAACAGGGCGGATACGGCTTGTGCAATAAAGGACCTCAGCATGATGAAGCATGGTTGATTTTTATGGATATGGTCAATAACCAGATTCCGACTTTTGAAGATAAGGCAGAGGCCCTTCACTACTATCCCATGTTTAGGACCTGGTTTGGATTATTGGGATTATGTAAACTGCCTTGGAATGATATTACTCCGCCTGATAACAAGTACACCAGTGAACCGGCGAAAATTCCCGAGCACGTGCAGAATTATTTCGATGTGTATGAAGGTGTGACCGGCATTAAGCTGGATGAGGCTTCTATGGTACGTCAATCGGAGCGGGTGTATAACTTCCAAAGGGTATTTATTCTCCGTATGGGTTCGGGAAGAAGAATCCATGACCGGGTGCCGTATCGTTCATTAGGACCTGCTACCGTGGAAGAATATGAATCCCGCCAGGAAAGATATGACAAACAGCTGAAAGAATTGGTAGGTTATGACCCGGAAGGAAAGACCACGGAAGAAAAAATGGCTGTTATGAGAAAATACCGGGAATCCCAGTATGAACAACTGGTAGATGCTGTTTATAAGAGAAGAGGCTGGACTATGGATGGGATTCCTACCTTGGAAAAGCTTAAAGAACTGGGTATGGATTTACCGGAAGTTGTGGAAGTGGTAAAGAAGTATTTATAAAGTAACAGGAGTGTTGGCATGATTAAGGTAAATGGTTTCGATTTTCCTTGGGAAGAAGGGTTAACCGTAACCAAGTTACTGGAGAAAAAGGGCTATACCTTTCACACTAGTTTAATAGTGGTGAAAATTAATAATGAGATCATTGACGAGGAGAAGTTTGATACAACTTTGATTCAAGATGGCGATGATGTGCAAGCTCTCCATATTTTTGGAGGAGGTTAAAACTGTCAAGGGCGGTCTGGTACCGCCCTTGTTCCCTTTTTAGGAGGTGTCAGTTTATTAGACATGAAATATATTTCACAAGAAAAGGAATTCTTGTTGATCAAATTTACCTGTTGGGATCAGATCTAATCCTCGGGAAAACTCAATGCATAACAATAGATTGGCGTATTGGTTTTTTATGTTAGAATTAAGGACTTAATCCTATTTATTGGCATGTAAATTGCATTATAAATATAGTGACATATTATAGGTTTTAGCATACAAGAAATGACTCTATATTATGATCAAGGAGGCAAAATATGAAAAAGTACTCTGTCAGTGTGAACGAAATACACTGTAAGGCGTGCGGCATCTGCATCGGGCTTTGTCCCAAGGAAGTGTTTGGGGAAGATTATCTGGGAAAAGCAGTGGTTCAGGACACGGACAAATGTACAGGGTGTAAAATATGTGAACTGCATTGCCCTGATTATTGTATCGAGGTAGGTGAAGTATCATGACCAAAAAGAAAAATATTGAGCTGCTGCAGGGTAACGAAGCCTGTGCTTTAGGTGCAATAAGAGCAGGCTGCAGATTTTTTGCCGGCTACCCCATTACTCCCAGCACGGAAATTGCGGAAGTGATGGCTAAGGAATTGCCTAAAGTGGGGGGCAAATTTATCCAGATGGAAGATGAAATTGCCGGTATGGCAGCAACCATCGGAGCCAGCCTTACAGGGAAAAAAGCACTTACCGCAACCAGCGGCCCTGGCTTCTCCTTGAAACAAGAAAATTTGGGTTATGCTTGTATTGCGGAAATCCCCTGTGTGGTAGTTAATGTAATGCGGGGAGGTCCCTCTACCGGACTCCCGACCAGTCCGTCTCAAAGTGATGTAATGCAGGCGAAATGGGGTACCCATGGGGACCATCCTGTTATTGCCCTTTCTCCTTCTTCTATTAAAGAAAGCTATACTCTGGCAGTTAAAGCCTTTAACTTAGCGGAAAAATATATGACTCCGGTAATCATTTTGATGGATGAGGTTATCGGGCATTTAAGAGAGCCTTTGGATTTTGATGAAGTAAAAGACCTGGAGATTATTGATCGTAAGAAACCTGATATCACCCCGGACAAATACCAGGCTTATCACGGCGGGGAAGAGGGCATTCCGATCCTGGCACCCTTTGGTACCGGCTATCGTTATCACATAACGGGACTCACCCATGACGAAAGCGGATATCCAACCATGGCACCAAAAGTGGTGGAGAGAATGAATCGGAGAATTGTTAATAAAGTAGAAGAACATAAAGAAGATATTGTAGAATTTGAAAGTCAGAATACAGAAGATGCGGAAATATTAATTCTTTCTTATGGAGGAAGTGCCCGTTCCGCAAAAGAGGCTGTGTTAAGATTAAAGGCAGAAGGGTACCAAGTGGGGTTTTTCAGACCAATCACCATCTGGCCTTTCCCGGAAAAAGAAGTTGGGAAAATTGCGGAAAAAGTGAAAGCCATAGTTGTCCCGGAAATGAATATGGGACAGTTGAAGCAGGAAGTAGAAAGAGTTGTTGCCGGCCGAACTAAGGTGCTTGGTGTAAATAAGGTGGACGGGGAATTGATCACACCGGCAGAAATTATTACTGTGGTGAAGGGGGTAGAATAATGGACCGGATTTATGAAAAATATTTTAGAACCGACAGACTCCCACATATCTGGTGTCCCGGTTGTGGCAACGGGATTGTGCTTTCTGCTTTTGCCAGGGCAATGGAAGAATTGGGTGTAGATCAAGACCAGACCGTTGTTGTTTCCGGAATTGGCTGCTCTTCCCGAGCGACTACCTACGTTGACTTTAACACCCTTCATACCACCCATGGCCGGGCCTTAGCCTTTGCTACCGGGGTGAAGCTTGCCGAACCTAGATTAAATGTTTTTGTCTTTATGGGTGACGGGGACTCAACAGCCATCGGCGGCAATCACCTGATTCATGCCTGCCGTAGAAATATTGATATCACTGCCATAATTATCAACAACAATATTTACGGTATGACCGGCGGACAGTATTCGCCACTTACACCCACCGGGAAAAAAGCTACTACGGCACCTTATGGCATGATAGAGAGAAATTTTGACCTCTGTGAACTGGTAAAAGGTGCCGGTGCGACTTTCGTTGCCCGGGGTACCACTTATCATGCCAAACAACTTACCGATATGATTGTAGCCGGGGCAAAAAATAAGGGATTCTCAGTGATTGAAGCTGTATCCCAGTGCCCTGTCAGTTTCGGCAGAAGAAATAAAATGAGGTCTCCTTTAGAAATGATCCAATGGTTAAAAGAAAATACCATTAATGTGAAAGCAGCGGCCAAACTTAAACCGGAAGATATTAAGGGCAAAATTCTCATTGGAGAATTGTATAATACTGAAGCACCTGAATACACGGCGGAATATGACCGATTGATTGCAAGAGTGCAGGGAGGGGGGAAATAACATGGCTAAAAGATGGGAAATCAGATTGAGCGGGACCGGTGGACAGGGACTGATTCTTGCGGGGATCATTCTCGCGGAAGCAGCGATTATCGATGGCTTTAATGCCGTTCAGTCCCAAAGCTATGGTCCGGAAGCCCGGGGCGGCGCCAGTAAAGCCGAGGTCATTATCAGCGACGAGGAAATAAACTATCCGAAAATCGGAAATGCGGGAATTCTTCTGGCTATGTCCCAAAAAGCCTATGATAAATATTCTCCCCAAGTGCAGGAAGGGGCAACGGTAATAATCGACAGCACCCTGGTAAAAGACATTAAAGAAGTTGAGGGGCAAAAAATCTACCGGGTTCCCATTACGGAAACGGCCAAAAAGGAAGCTGGCCGGGAAATGACGGCTAATATTGTCGCTTTGGGTGTTATTGTCGGTATTACCGGTGTGGTATCCGAAGAAGCAATCAAAGAAGCAGTTCTGGACCGTATTCCCGCCGGGACGGAAGAAATGAATATTAAAGCCTTAAGTGCCGGATTAAAGGCGGGAAAAAGCTAATGAAAGTAAAGATACCTTGGGCTTGGGCCCAAGGTATTTTATTTTACAGTGCTTTTTTTATTTTGGCAGCTAAGCCGGGTATTTTATGTGTCGGAATGCCGCAAATGGCAACCCGCATACCTGTGCACATATCAACCACAAAAATATTGTCTTGCGCCAGCTTTCGGGCGGATTCCACAGGATCTTGGGCAGGAATTGTGATAAAAAATCCACTTTGGTAGGGACAGGTTTCCAGTCCTACCCTTTGTGCTTCTTGCATAAATATATCCACCCGCTTGTTCATTAACTCCCGAATGGCGGTTTGTTCCGTTTCAATTTTAGACTTAAGTTCCGGGTTTTTTACCACATCCACCAGCAGTCTTTGGGCACTGCGGGTACCGTTGGACCAAACGCCTCGATTGGATAGAGAGTTTACCTCAAAAAACTCGTCTATTACTTCGGGAGAAGAACTTAAGCCGATTAAGGCTCCCGAACGCATGCCGTACATTAGAAATGATTTGGACATGCTGAAGGCGATGGTAACGAGGATATTGTCCGGCAGTCCGCCGAATAAGCGTAAAAAGCTGCGTACTTCCTTAGGCTTGCCGGCAAAATCGATATAAGCGATGTCCAAAAGAATAATAATCCTTTTCTTTTTGTTCCGGGCACATGCTTTCATAAGATCCAGAACTTGGTGCCAATCAGCGTCAGTCATGCTGTATCCGGTGGGGTTGTGGGCAGGTGTATTAAAGATAATCACCAGGTTATCCTGCTCTTTTAACAGCTCTTCCACCTTCTCCGTGATACTGGAGATATTAAAACTATTGTTTTTATCAAATAACCGGTATGTATCAATTCCCCGGTGATGTTCCTGGGCTATTGTTTGGTAACTTCCCCAAAAATAATCAGGCACTAGAACTTTTTGTCCCGGTTCAAGATAATTATAAATTACGTGCCGGAGAGCCCCAGTGCCTCCCGGGGTGGCTACCGATTTAGCGTAAGTGTTTTCCGGCATGTTTCCCTGAAAGGTCATTTCAATGGCAGCATCTAAAAATTCCGGCAGGCCCCCAATGGGCGCATAGTTCATGATTTCCTCAGGAGCCATTTGCTTTAAATGATTCTCCACAGATTGAAAAGAGGCGAAATTTTCCTGTTCATTATATATTACCCCTAAGGTGGCATTTACCACCCGATCTTTTCCTACTTGCGCAATCGCCTCACTTGCTGCCCGGGCAATGGCAAATATTCGGTCCGGTTTGTTACCTTTTTTTGCTACATGAGCAGCGGCCACTAAAGTTTTCATCTTTTCCTCCTTAATATTAACTAATATTATAATTAAATTGAAATTTATAATCTGGAATCCGGCAACCCCGGCATGCATTGATTTCTAATATTATACATCTATTTTGCATTGTTGCAAGTAAATTTAATTAAAAAATACAGTATACATTGATTAAACGTCTTTTGACGAAAGGGGCGTTCTAAGGGGAAAGCCTTGTCCCGCCTATTGTACCCAAAGGGAACAAATGGTATAATAACCAATAAGGTTTTTTTGGAGAACAAAAAATGAGCTTTATCAAAGAAGAAAGAGCAGATACATATCTTTTTACAGTGCCTGCTTTCTCAAAGACCGGGCTGGTGGAACATGGTTTTACCTGCCGATTAGGCGGGGTTAGTGCAGGCGATTTTGCCTCTTTCAATTTAGCCTTTCACGTAGGGGACAGACCGGAACAAGTAAGAAAAAACCGGCAGAAAATGGTCAGCTTAATAAATGGAGATTTAGCCTCATTGGTGGCGGCGGAACAGGTACATGGTCATCATGTATCTGTGGTAGGTCTCCGGGAACGGGGAAGGGGAAGCACCGCTTATGATTCCGCCCTTCCCGGAACAGATGCCTTGATCACCAACGTGCCTGGGATAATTTTAAGCACATATTATGCCGATTGTGTTCCGGTGTTTTTTTTGGATCCGGTGCATAAGGCGGTGGCTTTGGCCCACGCCGGATGGAAAGGTACCGTTCAGCAGATTGTGGTTCATACCGTAAAAAAAATGACTGCGCTTTACGGTACGAATCCGGCAGAGTGCCTGGCCGCCATTGGACCGTCTATTGGCAAGTGCTGTTTTCAAGTGGATGAACCGGTATGGAAACAGTTCGCTCGGACCATAGAAAACTACAATAAATTCAGTTCCTTCCGGGTGCCGGAAAAATGGTTCCTTGATTTGCCCGGAATAAACGAACATTTGTTGATACAAAACGGATTCAGGAGGGAAAACATTACCCAAAGCGGCCTATGCACTTCCTGTCATAATGACATTTTCTTCTCCTATCGGAAGGACGGGGGAAAAACAGGGAGGCAGGCTGCATTAATCATGCTTAAAGAGAGGTGCCATTAAGATATGCCGCGGCCTCGACGAAATACTAAAAGAAATACCCTTCGGAAAAAAACCAAAGGGCAAATCATAAGAAAAAAAATACTTATCATACTGCTTTTAGTTTTGGCTGCCGGGATCATGTACCATCCGATCAAAAATTTAGCAGTAAGCAAGCTGATTCAATATGGAACTGCCCAGTGGAAAGTTTTAGAACAAAGCGTGGTCGGCGAGGGTGTAATAATTCGGGACGAGACGATTATACCGGCTCCTGTGGGGGGAGTGTTTGAACCTTTGGTTTCCGAAGGAGAGAAGGTGGCGGCCGGGAGAATTATCGGTTATATAAAAACCCAAGGGGCTACGGAAGAAGGGGAATTGACTAAGGTTCCGGTGCAGGCGCCCAAAGCCGGACTGGTATCTTTTCATCCGGACGGTTTGGAAGAAGTACTGAAACCAAATCTGCTTGGTGATTTGGATTGGGACAAGGTTTCTGCTCTTTTTCAAGAAAATCGGGCGCCTGTGGCCGGCTTCCCCAAAGCGGAAAAAGGAAAACCGATTTGCAAAATAGTGGATAATCTGTTGAATCCTTATCTATTTATTCAATGTCCTCAGGATACTTTGGCCGGTGTGGAAAAGGGACAAGAAATGAAAGTCCGCTTATCCGATAAGGTGGCAACGAAAACTATTATTCATGAAGTGAAGAAAAGTAAGGAGCATAATATTTTGTTGGCAGAGGTATTTGATGCTCCTGATTCTGATCTGGAAAGCCGGTTTGTGCCGGTGCAAGTAATTTCTCATGTTTATGAGGGAGTAACAATTCTTAAGGAAGCATTAGTGAATATAAACGGGGAAGAGGGTATTTATGTTCCCCGCAAAGGTATTTGCAAGTGGGTTAAGGTGGAAGTCAAAGGCTGTATAGGTGAGGAAGCGGTAGTATCCGGTTTGGATGCGGGCACGGAATATATTATTAATTCCTCCTTAGTATGCCAGGGTCAAAGATTAGATTAGAGTGAGGTGAACACCGTGTCTCAGATTATGGCTCAAATTGAGCATATTAGAAATGAGATTCGGGCAGCACAAAACAGGGGCCCCAATGCCAGCAAAGATGTATTGTTGTTAGCAGTTACCAAGAATGTAGATGTGGACCGGATTAAAGCAGCAATAGGGTCAGGCATTACTGCTCTTGGGGAGAACAGGGTACAGGAAATTATGCAAAAATATGATAAAATTCCTGATCATATTTCATGGCATTTAATCGGCCATTTGCAAACCAATAAGGTAAAATATATTATTGATAAGGTTTCTCTCATCCATTCTTTGGACAGTGTGAACTTGGCGAAGGAAATAAATAAAAGGGCCCAAAAAGCAGGTCGGGTGATGCCGGTATTGGTTCAGGTAAATGTGGCTGATGAGGAGACCAAGTTTGGTCTTCCTACTGAGGATACTGTTGATTTTATCAAGGAAGTAAAGGATATGCCCTATATCAAGATTTCCGGACTGATGACCATTGGGCCTTTGGTGGCTGATGAGGAGGAAGTGCGGCCGATTTTTAAAGAATTAAGATTATTGAGGGATAAGATTAAGCAAATGGAATTACCGGGGGTAGCCATGGATTATTTGTCTATGGGTATGACTAACGATTACCGGGTGGCGGTAGAGGAAGGGTCAAATATCGTGCGTATCGGCAGTGCTATTTTTGGAGCAAGAACCAATTAGGAAGGGGGAATCATCGTGGGGAAAATATTTAATAAATTTTTAGATGCCATTGGACTGGAAGTAAATGAAGAGGAAATTGTGGAAAATGACTCTTCATGGCCGGAATCAGACAGGGTAAAACGACAGAAAAAAGGTAACTTGGTAAGTTTACCTACACAAAGGCCGGTGACTATGATGTTGGTAAAGGCAAATTCTTTTGATGAAGTAGAAAACATTGCTCAGAATATTAAGGAACGACGCTCCGTGATTGTTAATTTTGACGAAACAGAAAAAGAAACAGCGCAAAGGATGATTGACTTCTTAAGCGGTACGGTTTTTGCTCTGGAAGGGACAGTGCAAAAAGTATCCCAGAATACTTTCTTATTTGCAACCAGCAATTTGGATGTTATTGGGCAAATCATTGAGGATGACAAAGAAAAAACCATTTTCAAAGGATTTGTTTGGAATAAGAATAAAGCGTAGGGGGAAAGAAGATGTCAGCCTTTTTTGTGATTCGCACGGCATTTGAAGTCCTAAACTGGTTAATTATAGCCAGGGTTCTCCTTTCCTGGATCAGGCATGATCCCTATCATCCGGTGATTCGGTTTGTTTATGAAATTACGGAACCGGTTCTAAAACCTTTTCGGCGTTTAATTCCGCCTCGTCCCGGTATGCCTATTGATTGGTCTCCTTTCATTGCCATTATTGTGTTACAGTTTATTGAACGTGTAGTTTTGGGTATGCTTATTTAATGAAAGGGATATTGAATCGGGAGAAATGCCTATCTCATCTTAGGGATGAAGAACTGATAAAAACCATGACTCAATTGCTGAACAGGTGGGAAAGGGCGTTTTACCGCAAAATTAGGGAAATCACAGATTTTTATGATCCTTATACCCGGGAGGTAGGAGAAGGAATTTTATCCGGTCTTTCCGGAATGTCATTTCTCGCCTTCGGAGGGTTCCCGGAGGCGGAAAGGAAACGACTGGCAATCTTTCCTGAGGGAGATAAGGTGGGAACTAAGGATTTTAATTTATCTTTTTTGCAGGCGGAGGGGAATTTTAAGTTTCAGAAGGTTAACCACCGGGATTTTTTAGGTTCGTTGCTTGGTTTAGGTATAGAAAGAGCAAAAATTGGAGATATCATAGTTGAAGATTATGGCTGCCAAGTAGTACTGGATCAGGATATTGCTTCTTATGTCATCATGAACTGGGATAAAGTAAATTGCGTTTCCGTTAAGGTAAGGGAAATTTCCCCGGAGGATGTGAGAGTACCCCAGGCCAAAAAGAAAGAAATAAAATCCACAGTGGCTTCGCCCCGCTTAGATGCGGTATCAGGAACCGGTTTCGGTCTATCCCGGTCCAAGACCCTGCTGGATATTAAGAGCGGGAAAGTACAGGTTAACTGGAAGACAATTATAGATCCGGCGTATCAAATTAAAGCCGGAGATAAAATCTCCTACCGAGGGAAAGGGCGGATTATTGTGGATGGAATTTCCGGCCCTACACAAAAGGGAAGGTATTTTATTTATATTTCCCGGTATTTATAGTAATCAGTATTCTGGGGGCAGTGGAAAATGAGCGTCATAAATATTTCTGAAAAGGACGGCAAAGTTACTTTTAAGGTAAAGGTTCAGCCTCGGGCATCAAAGAATGAGTTAGCCGGTATACTGGGTGATGAAGTGAAAATACGGATTACCGCTCCTCCTGTGGACGGGGAGGCCAATAAGGGAGTGATTAGGTTTTTCGCAGACTTATTCCAAGTACCAAAGGCAGCGGTAACCATTGTATCCGGCTTGTCTTCCCGGTCAAAAACCGTGGAGATTTCCGGGGTTAATACATCTGAAGTGCTTAAGGTACTAAAAAAATAACAAAGAAGTACCATCTATTCCTTTGACGCCGGATACCTAAAGTTCTTTAGCATGTTGACTTTTCGACCATTATTAATATAATATAGGATAAACAGTTTTCAGACAGTAAATTATGATTAATAATGACAAAGTGATGATTGGGATAAGTAAACAATAAGCTTTTTCAGCGAATCCGGGAGGGTGGGAGCCGGGTAGCCCAATGTTGAAATGATCACCCAGGAATGATAGCCTGAACGGAGTAGGGTTATCCGGGATTCTGCCGTTATCAGATAGAGAGGCATGAGGTTTATAAACTTGTGCAACTAGGGTGGTACCGCGGATCTTTTCGTCCCTTTGGGGATAGGAAAGATTTTTTTATTTTCTAAGTGATGGGAAAGGGGTTCAAAGATGGATTATTCAAAAACATTGAATTTGCCAAAAACAGATTTTCCTATGCGGGGTAATCTCCCCCAAAGGGAACCGGAGATTTTAAAGTTTTGGGAGGATATTAACATCTATGCAAAGGTGCAGGAACAGGCGAAGGGAAAACCGAAATTTATTCTCCATGACGGGCCTCCTTATGCCAATGGGGACATTCACCTGGGACATACCTTAAATAAGGTATTAAAAGATATGATTGTAAAATTTAAAACCATGGACGGTTTTGACGCTCCCTATATTCCCGGTTGGGACACCCATGGACTGCCAATCGAACAAAGGGCCATCAAAGACCTGGGGCTGAACCGGCATAAGGTAAGCACAGTGGAGTTTCGCAAAAAGTGCGAAGAATATGCCTTAAAATATGTGGATATTCAAAGGAAGCAGTTTAAAAGATTAGGGGTAAGAGGAGATTGGGATAACCCTTATATTACCTTAAATAAGGAATATGAAGCGGTGCAGATTGGTGTTTTCGGTACCATGGCCAAGAAAGGATATATTTATAAGGGGTTGAAACCGGTTTATTGGTGCGCCGATTGTGAGACAGCCTTGGCTGAGGCGGAAGTGGAATATGCTGATGCCAAATCTCCTTCCATTTATGTAAAATTCCAGGTTAAAGATGGGAAGGGTATTTTGGACCAAGATGCGTATTTTGTTATTTGGACCACCACTCCCTGGACCATTCCAGCGAACGTGGCTATTTGCCTCCATCCCGACTTTACCTATGTCCTGGTGGAGATAGAGGGAGAAAAACTGGTATTAGCCAAAGAATTGCTGTCTTCTTTCCTGCAGGAAATTGAAAAAGAGAATTATACCGTACTCAAAGAGTTTAAAGGCACCGATTTGGAATATATCCTATGCCGGCATCCTATTATGGACCGGGATTCCCTGGTAATTCTGGGGGAACATGTCACCTTGGAAGCAGGCACAGGCTGCGTGCATACGGCACCCGGCCACGGTGCGGATGACTTTGAGGTGGGACGAAAATACAATCTGCCGGTGATTTCTCCTTTGGATGACCGGGGGATATTTACTGAGGAGGGGGCCCAGTTTCAGGGGATGAGTACCGGGGATGCCAATATTGCCGTAATGAAGGAGTTGGCGGAAAAAGGTGCTTTGATGAAACAGGTATCCATTAGGCACCAGTATCCCCATTGCTGGAGATGCAAGCATCCTATATTGTTTAGGGCTACGGAACAATGGTTTGCCTCCATTGACGGTTTCCGGGAACAAGCCCTGGCAGAAATTGATCAAGTGCAATGGATTCCCTCCTGGGGAAGAGATCGGATTTATAATATGATTCATGACCGGAATGATTGGTGTATTTCCCGTCAACGCACATGGGGCGTGCCCATTCCTATTTTTTACTGTCAGGAATGCGGATATCCGGTAATCAACGATGTCACTATCAGCCATATTCAGGATCTTTTCCGGGAACACGGGTCTCAAATTTGGTTTGCCAAAGAAGCTGAGGAGCTGATTCCTGCCGGGCTGAAATGTGAAAAATGCGGTCACGATCATTTTCGAAAAGAAACGGATATTATGGATGTGTGGTTTGATTCCGGGTCCAGTCATGCGGCGGTGTTAGAAACCAGGGAGGACCAGCGTTGGCCGGCGGACCTTTACCTGGAAGGCAGCGATCAGCACCGGGGCTGGTTTAACTCATCTCTTTCCACAGCAGTGGCTACCAGAGGAAAGGCGCCTTATAAAGCCGTCTTAACCCATGGATTTGTTGTAGATGAACAAGGACGAAAAATGTCCAAATCCCTGGGGAATGTGGTGGACCCTTTAAAGGTAATTGAGCAAATGGGTGCGGATGTAATGCGCCTGTGGGTGTCCTCTGCCGATTACCGGTCGGATCTGGCTAATTCTCCGAAAATTATGAAGCAGATTTCCGAAGCCTACCGGAAAATCAGAAATACTGCTCGCTTCCTAATGAGTAATCTTTATGATTTTGACCCGGCCAAAGATCGGGTGGATTTTGCTGAACTTCAGGAATTAGACCGCTGGGCAATGCATAAATTACACAAATTAATTAAACGAGTGCTCCAAGCTTATCGGGATTACGAATTTCATATTGTTTATCATGCTATCCATAAATTCTGTGTCGTGGATATGAGCGCTTTTTATCTGGATATTGTGAAGGACCGGTTATATACTTCCTTGGCGGAGGACAAGGGAAGAAAATCTGCCCAGACGGTAATGTATGATGTAATCCATGCCTTGGTACGCCTGATTGCTCCTATCCTAACATTTACTTCGGAGGAAATCTGGCGCTATCTTCCGAAAGAGGAAGGTGCCCCCATTAGCGTACAATTGCTTTCCATGCCGGAAGTAAAAGAGGAGTACATCAATGAGGAATTAGCGGTCAAATGGGATCGGATCTTGGAGATTCGGGAAAAAGTATCCAAAGAGCTGGAAGTAGCTCGGCAGCAAAAAGTGATTGGCCATTCCCTCAATGCTGCGGTGGATTTATATCCCAACAATGAAATGTACCGCTTCTTAATGAAAGTGGAAGACCAGTTAGCGACAATCTTTATTGTTTCCTCTGTCAAACTTTTTGAACCTGGTGTTTTGGTGCCGGAAGAAGCAACCCAAGAAGAGGATTTGTCCCTGGCTATTAAAGTAAGTGCCGCACCGGGGGAAAAATGTGAACGATGCTGGACATTCAGCACTTCTGTAGGTGAGGACAAAGAGCACCCCACCTTATGCCGCCGCTGTTCCGGTGTAGTAAAAAGTATGTAGTTTATTTATCCTGCAACATCTCAAGGTGTTGCAGGATTAATTTTTTTCTGTTAATATTTTTCAGAAGAGTTTTCCCGTGAGAAACATTGATTTTAAACAAAGGAGCAGAAAGATGAAAGATAAGGTCATTGTAACAGTAGTCGGTAAAGATAAGGTGGGTATCATTGCAGGTGTTACAACGGCATTGGCCCAGGCAGGGGTGAATATTCTAGACATCAGCCAGACTATTATGCAGGATTTTTTTACCATGATAATGATTTGTGATATGGCTGAGGCCAATAAGGATCTTGCCGGTTTAAAGAATATCATGGAAGAAGTGGGAAACCGTATTGGGGTAAAAATTACCGTACAGCATGAAGAAGTGTTTCAGTTTATGCATAGAATCTAAAGAATATTGGGATAAGGATATTGAAGGGAGAATTTTTGGAATATGCCAATTACCATTCAACCCAGTGAAATCATGGAAACCATTCGTATGGTGGAAATGGAGAATCTGGATGTACGAACCATTACCATGGGGATTAGCTTAAGGGACTGTGCCCGTGGAGATATGAAGGTTTCCTGTCAAAAGATATATGATAAGATTTATCGTTTTGCCAAGGATTTAGTGCAGGTGGGTGAAAGTATTGAATCTGATTATGGTATTCCTATTGTGAATAAGCGGATTTCTGTCACACCCATTGCTCTAGTGGGTGAGGGGACAGAAGGAGAGGATTTTTTCCCCTTTGCGGAAGTTTTAGATCGGGCGGCAAAGGATGTGGGGGTTAACTTTATCGGCGGTTTTTCCGCATTGGTACATAAGGGATTTACCCAAGGGGATTGGAAACTGATTCGTGCCATTCCCAGAGCTTTAGCCGAAACGGAAAGAGTATGTGCTTCCGTAAATATCGGCACTACCAAGGCCGGGATAAATATGAATGCGGTGTTGGAAATGGGTCGGGTAATCAAAGAAACGGCAGAACGCACCGCCGACCGGGGAGGACTGGGATGTGCCAAATTGGTGGTTTTTTGCAATGTACCGGAGGACAACCCCTTTATGGCCGGTGCTTT
>DUPU01000206.1 GCA_012838175.1 Clostridia bacterium | reverse complement strand
TGCTGGCTTTAGAAGGAATTAAGATAAATAAACCGGGAAGGATAATTTAAAAAAGGAGGCTTTTATCATGGGTATTGTAAAGGGGATTATTGCTCCACATCCCCCCATTATTGTGCCTGAAGTGGGGGGAAGTAGAAGAGAAAAAGCCCAACAAACGGTGCAGGCTATGGAAGAGGCTGCTGATATAATTAAACAGGCGGACCCTGAGTTGATAATTATTACTACACCCCACGGCGCTGTATTCCGGGATGCTTTGGCTGTATCTGTTCTTTCTCCTTTGGCGGGAAATCTGGCTGCTTTTGGCGCCAAGGAAGTAAATTTTCACTATTCCAATGATATCCAGGTGGCGGAAGAGATTATCAGAAGGTCAAACCAAAAAGGGATTCCGGCAGTGGCTTTAGGTACGGGCTTAGCCAGAGAATACAGGATATCGTTAAAGTTAGACCATGGGGTAACCGTGCCCTTGTATTTTATCCAAAAGGCCGGTGTCACTTGCCCTATTTTGCCGATCTCCATGGGTTTTTTATCTTTTGAGGAATTATACCAATTCGGTGCCGTAATTAAAGAAGTAACGGAAATGATGAACCGCCGGGTAGTTTTTCTGGCCAGCGGGGATCTTTCTCACCGCCTGACTAAGGATGCTCCTGCTGGCTATCATCCCAAGGGGAAGGAATATGACGCCTTACTTATTGATCTGCTGGTAAAGAAGCAGGTGGAAGATATCCTAAAAATAGATCCCGCTCTCGTGGAAACCGCAGGAGAATGTGGGTTGCGTTCCTTTATCATGATGTTGGGATCCTTTGACGGTTATGATTTTGAGTTTAGGCTTTTATCATATGAGGGACCTTTCGGAGTTGGTTATTTGGTGGGAGAGATTAATCCGGGGGAACCCTCCCCTGACCGGATGATTGTAAAGAAAATTTTTCAGGAAAGACAGGGCCGGATTGAAGAAAGACGTAAACAGGAATCCCCGCCGGTGGCTCTTGCTCGGCGTGCTTTAGAAGCTTATGTGACGGAAGGAAAAATAATTGAGCCTCCAAAAGAGTTGTCCGATTTCTTTTTGAAAAGGGCAGGGATTTTTGTTTCCATTAAAAAACACGGCCAATTAAGAGGTTGTATCGGTACGGTTGAACCTACTCAAGAAAATCTGGCTTTGGAAATTATTCATAACGCTTTAAGTGCCGGTACCCGGGACCCCAGGTTTAATCCTGTTTCTCCGGATGAGTTGAATGAATTAACCTATTCTGTGGACATGTTGTATCCGCCGGAGCCTATTTCCGGGATAGATGAGCTGGATCCTCAAAAATACGGGGTAATAGTGAGAAGCGGAACCAAGTCAGGTCTTCTTTTGCCTATGCTGGAAGGTATTGATACTCCTCGGGAGCAAGTGGAAATTGCCCGGCAAAAAGCGGGTATAAGGCCGGGAGAATCGGTAAAACTGTCAAGATTTGAGGTAGTTCGTTATTATTAATGCCAATGCACCAAGGGTCAAAGGGATTATCCGGTTAAAGGAAAGGCTCAACAAGGGAAGGGCGGTGTCTTTATGAAAGAGGCTATGTACTATCGGAAAAAAGAAAATGGTGTTACTGCTTGTGAGTTATGTCCCAGGGGATGTGTAATAAAACCGGGGGGCAGGGGTTTTTGCCGGGTACGGGAGAACAGGGAAGGAGTGCTTTATGCTTTGAATTACGGGAAATACACGGCTCTCGCCTTGGATCCCATAGAAAAAAAACCGCTTTACCGTTTTTTCCCCGGGAGTAAAATTTTATCTATCGGTACATTTGGGTGCAGTTTTCACTGTAGTTTTTGTCAAAACTGGCAGATTGCCCATTTGATCACGGACGGGGAAACAGTGACCCCAGAAATGATTGTTTTCTGGGCTTTAAAGTCTGCCGATGCAGGATCTGTAGGAGTAGCCTATACTTATTCTGAGCCGTTAATGTGGTACGAATTTGTCTTGGAGGCAGCCCAAGAGGTGCGAAAAGCGGGATTAAAGAATGTGTTGGTCACCAACGGTTTTATCCGTCCGGAGCCCTTTCAGAGATTGTTGCCTTATATTGATGCATTAAATATTGATGTAAAAGGATTTACCGGGGAATTTTATCAAAAGATTGTCAAAGGAGAATTCGCTCCTGTTTTGCATGGGGCGGAAATGGCTTATCAGGCCGGGAAACATCTGGAAATAACCACTTTAATCATACCCGGATTAAATGATTCCGAAGAAGAAATAGAAAACCTTGTTGGTTGGATAGCGGAAAAATTGGGACCGGAAGTACCTTTGCATTTTTCCCGTTACTTTCCCAATTACCGGATGGATTTAGCGCCGACACCGGTAAAAACATTGGAAAAGGCCCGGGAAATTGCTTTAAAAAAGTTAGAATATGTTTACTTGGGCAATGTATAAGTGATAACATAGGTTATATTGTTTTGGGGAGGGAGATCATGGAGTCAAAACTAATTGCCGCTGCGAAAACGGCTTTGCTAGACTGTATGGGAATGGAGCCGGCAGAAAAGGTGCTGATTGTTACTGATACTGAATTAAGGGAGTTGGGAGAGATTTTTTTTAACCAGGCAAGAGATTTCGGAGGGGAAGCAATATTAACTGAGATGCTGCCGCGTAAATCCAACGGGGAAGAGCCTCCTGCGCCGGTTGCTGCCGCTATGAAAGAGGCTGATGTGGTATTATTGGTGACCAAGAAATCCCTGTCCCATACTCAGGCTAGGAAGGAAGCCAATAAGGCGGGAGCCCGGATTGCTTCCTTGCCGGGATTGACTCGGGATATGATGGCCAGGGCATTAAATGCTGATTATGAACAGATTGAAACCTTGAGTAAATCTGTCAGTAGGCTCCTTTCCCAAGGAAAGAAGGCCAGGTTAACCACACCTGCCGGGACGGATTTAATCCTTGATTTATCAGGCAGGGAAGGCCATCCGGATACGGGATTTTACCGGGAAAAGGGGATGTTTGGAAATCTCCCGGCCGGGGAGGCATATATTGCGCCCTTAGAGAACACGGCCCAGGGGGTGTTGGTGGTGGACGGTTCCATGGCAGGCATTGGAAGAATCAAGCATCCTATTACCATACATATAAGAAACGGCTATGCCGAAGAAATTAATGGTGGAGAAGAAGCGGCCATATTAAACAGCTTGTTGGCACCTCACGGCAAAGCAGGAAGAAATATTGCCGAGTTAGGCATCGGGACCAATCCCCATGCCGAGTTGACAGGAGAAGTACTGGAGGACGAAAAGATTTTAGGCACTGTTCATGTGGCTTTAGGAGATAATCATACCATTGGGGGTATAGTGGAAGTATCCAGCCATTTGGACGGGGTGGTTTTGTCTCCTACTTTGGAGATTGACGGCCTTTTAATTATTAAAGACGGAAAACCGGTGTGTTAGAGGGAGCGGGACTTCTCCAGTTTAAATTTTGGATTAAATAAGGGAGTGAGATGTTGTGGCCAAAAACGAATCTTTTGACGTTGTTTCAAAGGTAGATATGCAGGAAGTTGATAATGCCGTGAACCAGACGAAAAAAGAAATCAGCCAAAGATATGATTTTAAAAACAGCAAGGCTGAGATTAGTTTGGAAGACGGGGGCATAAAAATTATTGCGGAAGATGATTTTAAACTAAGAAGCATTATCGATGTCCTTAAAACTAAAATGATTAATCGCAAAGTAGCCGTAAAAAATCTTGAATTTGGAAAAGTTGAAGAGGCCAGCGGTGGCATGCTGCGCCAGAGGATTAATATTCAGCAGGGCATTGATATGGAAAAGGCGCGGCAGATGGTTAAGGATATAAAAAGCTTAAAGATCAAGGTTCAAGCTCAAATCATGGAGGATAGGCTGCGAGTTTCAGGGAAAAGCAGGGATGATCTCCAATCGGTAATTCAATTTCTGAAGGAAAAGGATTACCAGATTCAATTGCAGTTTGTTAATTACCGGTAGCAAAGGGATACTTTCCTATAGTCAAAATTTTATTTATATTTAATTTTCCCGGTGGGTTATGACAAAGCCGGGTTATTTTTATGCAAGGATAATTTTCCCAGAGAACCAATATTCAGCGTGGCAAAAAACTTTTGAAAAGTAATAAAAAAAGTTATTGATTAATTATACATAATTATGTATAATTATAAATAGTTTCTATAAAGTTTTTAGGAGGAAGGCTGATGATTAAAGCCAGTGTAATTGGAGCAACGGGATATGCCGGAGTGGAATTGATTAAACTATTGGTCTTACATCCCCATGTAGAGTTGGTTTGTCTCACTTCCCAATCTTATGCCGGACAAAAAATACAAGATGTGTATCCTCACCTAAGAGGTTTCATAGACTTGGAATTACAAATACAAGATGCAGATAAGATTGGGGAATTATCAGATGTGGTATTTTTAGCTTTGCCCCACGGTCATGCTGTTTCGACAGCGGAAAAAATTTGTGCCCTAGGGAAAAAAGTAATAGATTTAGGGGCCGACCTGCGTTTCCGTGACGCTAAGGTTTATGAGGATTGGTATCATGTAAAACATGAAAACCCTTTGCTTTCCCGGGAAGCGGTGTATGGATTGCCGGAAATCAACCGGGAAAGAATAAGAAAAGCCCATGCCGTGGGTAATCCGGGCTGCTATCCGACCAGTGCTTTGCTGGCTTTGTACCCTTTGGTAAAAAACAAATTGATTGATTTAAATACTATTATCATTGATTCAAAGTCAGGGGTATCCGGGGCAGGACGCAGCGCCGTTGTCACCAGCCTTTACGGGGAATGTGCAGAAAGCTTAAAAGCATACAATGTGGGCAAACACCGTCACACACCTGAGATTGAGCAGGAGTTAAGCGAAATCTCCGGGAACAGAGTTTATGTGTCCTTTACACCCCATTTAATTCCTATGATCAGAGGAATTTTAACCACCGTGTATGCTTCCCTAAATGAGAAAGGGAAAGAAACGGATTTAAGCACCTTATACCATGATCACTATCAAGATGAATATTTTATTAGGGTCCATGCCAAAGGGGTATGGCCGCAAACCAAATGGGTTACGGGAACAAACTTTTGTGATATCGGTTTGGATGTGGATTTAAGGACAAACAGAGTGATTGTAACGGCAGTGATTGATAACTTAGTGAAAGGAGCGGCCGGTCAGGCTGTTCAGAATATGAATATTCTATTCAATTTACCTGAAAAGACCGGCTTAGAACAAGTACCGTTGTATCCGTAATAATGGCAGGTTGGAAAGTTGGAAGGTTTGGAAAGATGAGAAGTTGCTTAGGTGGTCGGGAAATAGTGAAATTTGGTTGGTAAGGAAGGGTTTAGACCCTTCCCAAAAAGGTAATTTTTTAATGGAGATGAGGAGGTTTAATTATGGAAGTTAATGAAATACCGGGTGGTGTCACGGCGGCACTGGGGTTTCATGCGGCAGGAGTACATGCCGGGATTAAAAAAAGCAAAAAACCTGATGTGGCGATAATTTTTTCGGAGGTGCCTGCTCAGGTGGGAGGAGTTTTTACTCAAAACAGGGTTAAAGCAGCTCCTGTTTTATTTTCTCAAAAAGTTGTTGCTAAAGGCACAGCCCAAGCAATAGTGGTAAACAGCGGCAACGCCAATGCCTGTACCGGCCGAACAGGGGAGGAAACAGCCGGCTTAATGGCTATTTGGGCTGCCGAGGAATTGGGGATAAAAAAGGAGCATGTTGTTGTTTCCTCCACCGGTGTGATTGGACAACAATTGCCCAGGGATATTATTAAAACGGGGATTAAAAAAGCAGCTGCTAATCTGTCAAGAGAGGGAGGAAATGACGCAGCTCGTGCCATTCTGACCACCGATAAATTTTCAAAAGAAATTGCCATACAAGCTGAATTTGGGGATGCTCTCATCACGGTAGGGGGCATATGTAAAGGTTCCGGGATGATTCATCCTAATATGGCAACGATGCTGGCCTTTATTACCACCGATGCATCAGTGGAGGCGCCTGTCTTGCAGCAAACGATAAAAAATGCTGCAGACAAGACTTTTAATATGGTTACCGTAGATGGGGATACCAGTACCAATGATATGGCCATAATCCTGGCCAACGGAAAAGCCGGTAACCCAAGTATTAATGAAAAAAGTCCGTTTTTATCTCAATTCCAGAAAATGGTGGACTATGTATGTATGAAACTGGCTAAAATGTTGGCTATGGACGGGGAAGGAGCCTCGAAACTGTTGGAAGTGCAGGTAAACAATGCCTTAAGTGAGCAAGATGCCAGAAAGGCAGCAAAGGCCGTGGCATCCTCCAGTTTGGTTAAATCCGCCGTTTTCGGCGAGGATGCAAACTGGGGCAGAATCTTGTGTGCCGTAGGATATTCCGGAGCAAATATTGATCCGGAAACAGTGGAAATTTGGTTGGAAAGCGCTGCCGGAAGGGAAAAAGTTGCGGAGCTTGGCACCGGTTTGGAATTTAACGAGGAAAATGCCAAGAAAATATTACAGGAAAAAGAAATTAAGATTATTATTGATCTGCACCAGGGTAAAGAAGGAGCGACGGCCTGGGGTTGTGATCTTACTTATGACTATGTAAAAATCAATGCGGATTACAGAACATAAAGGTAAATATTGTTTCCTTAGAGGTTACTAGTATCTTGTTTTTATATTAAACTGTACATAGGAAAGGAATGTTTGGCACCATGTGTCTAACTTTAGAAAAAGCCAATGTGTTAATTGAAGCTTTGCCCTATATTCGAAAGTTTCATGGCAAAACAATAGTAATTAAATATGGCGGGAATGCCATGATTAATGATGAATTAAAAAAGGCTGTAATGAATGATGTAATTTTAATGAAATTGGTAGGCATGAATCCTGTTTTAGTCCATGGAGGGGGGCCGGAGATCACCCAATTGTTGAAAAGGCTGGATATTAAATCAAGCTTTGTCAACGGACTGCGCGTTACCGATGCTGCCACCATGGAAGTAGTTGAAATGGTTTTAGTAGGCAAAGTGAATAAAGAAATTGTTGCTCAAATAAATCAACTGGGCGGCAAAGCAGTAGGGCTGTCCGGTAAGGACGGGGAAATGATTTTAGCCCGAAAACAATATGCTATCATTTCGGATGAAAACGGGAATGAAATTGAAGCAGATATTGGTTCCGTAGGTGAAGTGGAAAGGATAAACACGGGAATTATCGAAACCATTATGAACACCAACGGCTATATTCCGGTGATTGCCCCTATAGGTGCCGGGGCAGCGGGCGAAACATACAATATTAATGCTGATTATGTGGCGGGTGAGATTGCAGCTGCATTAGGGGCGGAAAAGTTAGTGCTTTTGACTGATGTGGAAGGTATTTTATCCGATGTTAATGATAAATCTTCCATTATTTCCGTTCTTAAAACCAGTGAGGTAGATGGATTTATCAATAAAGGCATTATCGCAGGAGGGATGATTCCTAAGGTAAGGTGTTGCGTTAAAGCCTTAGAGGCGGGGGTAAAACGCACCCATATTATTGACGGCCGCGTACCTCACAGCATTTTGCTGGAGATCTTTACTGACGAGGGGATTGGCACCATGGTGGAAAAAGGGTAAGTTATTGAGGAGGAATTTATGTGCGTAATTTGGAAATAAAAGAAGAAGGCCAAAAATATGTGATGAATACATATGGGAGGTTACCTTTAGCTGTTGTAAGGGGAAAAGGGGCTTATGTCTGGGATGCCGACGGGAAGGAGTACTTGGATTTTGTATCCGGTATTGCCGTAAACAATGTGGGACATTGTCATCCCAAAGTAGTGGAGGCGATAGCCAACCAGGCGGAAACCTTGCTTCATTGTTCAAATCTTTATTGGATCGAATCCCAGGTAAAATTAGCAAAAATTTTAGTGGAAAACTCGGATTTTGATAAAGTCTTTTTTTGCAACAGCGGGGCGGAAGCAAATGAAGGAGCTGTTAAACTGGCCAGGAAGTATGCCAAACAGCATTGGGGAGAAGATAAATATGAGATTATTACCATGAAAAAATCATTCCATGGCAGAACCTTGGCTACTCTTACCGCTACCGGGCAGGAAAAGTTTCACAAAGGGTTTGAGCCTCTGCCCCAAGGTTTTTCTTATGTGCCTTTTAATGATTTAGAAGCGCTGGAAAAAGCAATAGGTCCCCATACCTGTGCGGTAATGCTGGAACCGGTGCAGGGAGAAGGCGGTGTTTTACCTGGAGAAGATGCTTTCATTAAAGGCGTGAGGAAAATATGCGATGAAAAGGATTTACTTTTTATTGTGGATGAGGTACAGTGTGGTTTAGGGCGGACCGGAAAACTTTTTGCCTATCAGCACTATGGTGTAGAACCGGATATTATGACTTTGGCCAAAGCCCTAGGAGGAGGAGCCCCTATTGGTGCCATGCTGGCCAAGGAAAAGGTGGCGGCAGGGTTTAAACCGGGGGATCATGCATCTACCTTTGGAGGAAATCCCTTAGTTACAGCAGCGGGTGTAGCTGCCCTTAACGTGATTTTGGAAGAAGACCTGGTTCATAATGCTGAAGTTATGGGCGAATATTTGATGTGCAAATTGGAAGGTTTAAAAAAGAAATTTAATTTTATTAAAGAAATTAGAGGAAAAGGTTTGCTTTTGGGTATGGAATGTGCAAAAGAAGTTTCCGGAATTATAGAGGCATGTTTGGAAAAAGGGTTGCTTTTGATAAATGCCGGACCGAATGTATTAAGGTTTATTCCTCCTCTGAATATTACTTTTGAACAGGTTGACCGGGCAGCAGTAATTCTGGAAGAGGCTTTGGCTGCTTCATAATACCAGGAACGATAAAATTTTTCAATAAAATTCCTTATAGAAAAGGAGGATATTCATATGTCGAAAAAGGTTGTGCTTGCT
>DUPU01000205.1 GCA_012838175.1 Clostridia bacterium | reverse complement strand
TTATCACCGTATTTCCACCTTTTTGGTTTCGGGATGCCATATTACCTCAGCACCTAATGATTCGGCGATAAAGCGCAGGGGAACGAAGGTGCGCCCGGCGGTGATTTTTGCCGCCACATCAAGAGTTGCCTGCTGTCCTCCCATGATAACCGATTTTTGCCCAACTGTAAGGGCTACCTGGCCTCTGGGAGAGGAGTAAATCACCGTTTTCGCCCGCTCGTCCCAAAAAAAGTTCACACCAAAGGCTTCCCCAATAAAACGCAGGGGCAACAATGTCCTCCCGGCGGTTAAAAAAGGAGCCGCATCTAAAGAATATTCCGTCCCGTCTATTAACCCCACCTTTGATCCCACCGTCAGGATAATAGTAGGACGTAAATCTTTGCTCATTTGTTCCGCTGCCATTTCCAAGGTCTTAATTCTGGAGGCTAAAATTAAGGTCCGGTCCTGGATAGGGGTAAATTTTTCCGCAATATAATCGTCCACCCATTTCTTAGTAACCAGCGGGTCATCTTTAGAGCCGGGACTAAAATATGTTGCCGTTACCTGGGGTCCAAAATAAAAACCTATAAGAAACAAAGCCGTAAAAAAAATGAGCAAGCGCCGGACAATAACCATTAGCCATCCCTCACATCGACACTGATAGGAATTTTACCATAGCTTTAATGTAGATTCTACAAAAAAATAAAATTTCCTGTTATTTTACCGTTAATATTGCCTGGTTTTCCATGAACTGACGGGAAAAAATAATATTTTATAAACGAGAATGACATTAATCATGATAATTAAAAAATTTTTTTAAAAGACAAAAACCCTCTGGGGTGAGCAAAGGTGTCTGTTAATTTTATTTTGTTACTTCATAAATCATATTCTTCCAGGCATGCTGGGTCGGGACCCAATACCTTTGGTTTTCAATGGTCAGGTACCTGCCGGAAAGGATTTTCTTGGTTACCGAGGAAGTGTCAATATTTTTGGCAATCTGATAATGTACCCAAAGACTGGTCCAGTTTAGCTGAAAATCTGTCTTGATGTACTGTTTGCAGGCAAGTATTAGTTTGGGAAGAACTCCGAAATATATTGAAGGGTTTGTCAGGTTTTTCAGTAAGGAAGCCAGAATGATCTCATCGTCCGGGGTAATTTCCTTGGTAAAAAGCTGAGGGATATTAACTTTTTCCCCACTGATATATATTGGGTCCAAATATGGCTCCATTTCCAGAAGCAGGTTTCGGTCCACCATGACGTAATAGTTTATATCTATTTCCATAACCTTCTCCACTAACTTCTTTGCCTTTTCCGGGCCGTTTTGGTAAAAATAATCGGCCATATGCAGGTTTTTCCCTCCCGGTACCAGGGTATCCGTAGGGATGAATACCGTTCCTGATTTCCAGTTATTTCTTTGGTTAATACTGTAGACAGTCAGCATCTGGAGCTTTTGGTCCTCTATCCCGAAAAACATTATATTGTAGTTAGACAAGCTTTTGTTGCCATGTTCCAAAAGAGCCTGGCCGTCTGCTTCAAAGGCTTTATTGATGGGATTTCTTGTCCGTTCCTGAACCGCCGAGCCTTGGTAAGAATTTTTATCAGCTTCCAGACGTGTCAAAGAACCGTCCCCTGACACGCGATTATCTTCCGGTGGAACTTCAGGTGCCTCTTTTTCCATTGCCGGATAAGGGGTTTCCACCGGCGGGGATGAC
>DUPU01000204.1 GCA_012838175.1 Clostridia bacterium | reverse complement strand
TAGACCGGACCGGCATTAGGCTGTACTAAAAAACCGTCCCCCACAATTACGGAATGAGCATCATTTCTTGCTTGCCATTTATATTTATCTTTACATAATTTAAGCGCATCATTTACCATTTTGGGAGTAAAGTAAACGGTTTCACCGCTAACCTTAGCCCCTTTATGACGACAGACAGCCAAAGCTTCTTCCGACTGAATCACAATCCCCGTTTCCTGCAAAATCTTAAGGGAAGCATTATGAATTCTTTCATAATCCTCTGGTCCAATAACCTCTAATCTGTGTCGCAAGCCCAACTTTGTCACCCCATTTTTTAAATTTTTTTCTTTCTGTAGAATAAATTTTAGTATCTGGTTTCTTGTTGATTTTCCTCTCCTTTTATATTTACAAATAAAGCCTTACTTTAAGATTATCAATAATTAGTTTTTTTATCATTGTGCAAAGTGTAAAGCAGATTTGTCATAAGGTTAAACAAAGTGTAAGGTAAGGCAAAAGAACCCGGTTTTGACCCGGGTTCCAAATATTATACTTTTTTCTTGTCAGTTTTTATGAGGACTAATGCCTGCTTGCAGGTACCGGTAAGCATATAGTGCAAATTCAATCATTAAACGTCTTTCTGGGGACATAAAATCTGTTCCTAAAAGTTCTTCCAATTTTTGAATTCGGAGATATAATGTCTGTCTCACAATAAACAATCTTTCGGCTGTCCTTTGCTTAGAACCATTACATTCATAATAATACTGCAGTGTTTTAATCAATTCTCCATTATGTTTTTGGTCATATTCTATTACCGGTGCCAAATAATCTTGAATATACTCATTTAAATTTCCCATTTTTTCCACCTGGGAAACAAGACGATAAACATGCAAAAACTCATATAGAGGTTCATCCCATTTCATTTTTCTTTGGATACTAATTGCCTCCAATGCAGTTTGAAGGCTTTTATTAATCTCCGTCAACCGATTAATCATTCTGCCTACACCAATGGAAATATGGTATCCTTCGGTAAGGGGATTCCGGCTTTCTTTAAATTGATTAATCACGTTCTTAACCCTGTTTTTCCATGTTTCCCGTTGTCCCTTATCCATCAAAATATAAATTACCTTATTGACGTCATAGGTACTTAGGGTTAAAAAACATTCCTGAGTAAATAAAGGACGCAAGAATATAGAAGTATGCATCATAAATTGGTCTAAAATTCTTTGGGAAATTGTTTTTGAACTGTATTCTACTATACAGACAATTGGAGATGCTAAATTAGCTTCTGCAGAGGTACTTAAATATAGTCGCCACCGGGACCGGCTCGATGGATGGAATCTATTGCCAATGTTTCGTCTGTGACCGGAATACCTTCCATCAGGCGCCTTACCATCTTGAAGGTTTCATTGTCCAGCACAAGTAAAATGCCGTAAGCTATTGCCATTTCAGCAGATTTTGGTGTAAATTATCGGTAGTATAATGGTTATTGGAGGGGGAATGCTGGTGGTATTTCAAGATTTGCTGACGTCTGAAGATACGGAAAACGGTTTTAATGTTGTTTATGATAATATTTTTATTGCTTGCCGACATGTCGCTGCTTTAGGGCATAAAATGGGTCACATTTTCATAGTATTCTCCCAATCAATTTCCAGATTGCCGTCAACTTCTTTTAGTTTGGTGTAACCCAGCTCAGACATTATACCCACATTCATACCCCACATGTCGCCAATCAAGGGACACTCAGATACCGACATTCCAGGGGTAATAGCTGCGTGGTCGGAAACCACAATCATGGCTACCTCATCATTTACCCGTTTCAGCAGCTCGCCCACATAATGGTCGCTGATCTCATATATTCTTGCCGTCAACTCTCTGTAGCGCTTATAATCCGGGGTAACCTGTTCCAAGTTGTAATCCAGGTAATAATGGGCTAACATATCAATCCCATGGATGTGGCTGTAAAACAGATCCCATTCCTTATTATCTAAGAGATACGCAATTGCTTTCTCGTGCCAATTGTAATAATCAGCCATAGACTCAATGACAATGGTATCGGCAGTCACATTATGACGGTCGTAGTTAGATGGCTGAAGCATGGGTCCCACATTTTCAAAGAGATCACGGCAAATTTCCTTTGGATAGAAATATTTATCATTCTTGATGTCCTGGGCAAAGGAGTAATAGAATTCCATATAACTACCATCAGCCTGCATTTTTGTCACTTTAATTTTATAAGCAACCGGACGCTCTTCACCATTCATATTATAAGTATCAAAAATGAAATCGCTCCAGCAGCCAACCTTAGCCTCTCCAATGGGCTTTTCGTCATTTTTGCTAACATAGATTTGGAAAGTATCATAGTATTTGCCGTCAGAAGCAATAAGCAAACCGAAACGTCTGGTGTTACCGTTATTTACAGGAAGCACAACTTCCTTGGCGCCTGCGGGTGCATTCTTCCAGCCGGTAGCCGGCTTAATGGGTGTTTTAATCTTGTCACATTTCGCGGCATCTGCTTCTTCCTCGCTGCCGCCTTCCTCAGTAACCAAGCCCGGTTTGGAATATCCAAAGCCATCCAACGGCTTGATTTTTGCCTGCTGAGTGGTGACTTCAGTGTCTACACGACAATCCGTACCGCTGGTATCCACAGTGTGAGGTATCTCCTCAATGGGGAAATCCCCTTCCACACAAGTAAAGTATTTTTCATAATCAGAGTAACCTCGAAGATTGGTAAAAATGCTGGTCCCGTCTATTACAATTGAGTTCTTGACTGTGGGCGGCCAAGAAGTAGGATAATTTAAAAGAATGCTTTTCTTTCCGGCGCGCTCAAATGCGTCCCAAATGAACTCAGACTTACAGAGATTTGAATCCCAGCCATAATCCAATTCATCCAATGGTTTTCCCAGTTCATGATTCCAGAAGCAGGTAATACCGTGGGTATTTGGATAAGAACCTGTTGCCAAGGATGCCCAGTTGGGAGGGGTAATTGTAGGCAACACGCCCTGCATCCCCAAATCCTCAGGAACTACACCCATTTCCAACAATTTTTTGAAATTGGGCAGTCTTCCCTCATCAATAAATCGTCTAATCAGCATCGGATCGGCTCCGTCAAGGCCAATCAACATTACTTTTTTTGCTTTTCCATTGTTACAAGCCATTTGTCTTACCTCCTGAGCTTTGCATTATTTGTTTTATATTTATTTTGATAGCAATTATCATGCCAATTATTCTTGTTATCACGAGATCTGCTAGCCGGGTATATAAGCCGATTTTTAAGAAATAATTATTACTGGCTTATAACAAATAAGTCATTTGTACTTATTGGGAGTTTAAATGATTTAGTAGCAGTTGTAATTAATACTTTGCTGGCTATTTCAACCCAGAACCGGAAATTTACCTGAGAATCCTGCAACAGATAGTATGAAACGGTTCATTTCAAATATTGGCCGACCTAAACCTCAACCACTCTAAACCATTTACATAGCTAATCCCAAATTCTATTTCAAAATCCTGAAGTCTTTTGGGAGAAATTAAGTTATTCATACTTAAATGCAAAATAAAAAAGTGCCCTGAATCAGGACACTTAGTTTAGACACTTACACTTTGCTATTTAATTTCTTGGGGGTTTGTCATTCCCTGTTTTGAAAAATATTGTCGAATCTTCCGATTAGCTTTACTTTGACTGATATTCAATACCTTGGCAACTTTGTACGAACTGCCAAGCTGCTTGTATGCTTTTATAATCAATTCCTTTTCAATCACATCCAGCGGTGCGATATTGGGCAGAGATACCATATTATTAATATCAGGCTGCTGAAATTTCTTAGGTAAGTGTTTTGGAAGTATTTTTATATCCTGTACCGTTAATACCAGCCGCTCAATCAAATGCTCTAATTCCCGTATATTACCCGGCCAAGGGTGACATGTCAAAATATCCAAAGTATCTTGTGCATAAACATGGGAAACATTATACTGCTTGTTAAATTTATTCAGAAAATACTGGGCTAAAGGCACAATATCCTCAGTTCTTTCCCTAAGCGGAGGTAAAACCAGTTCAATTACATTCAGGCGGTAGTAAAGATCTTCCCGAAAAGCTCCATCCTTTACCATTTGCTCCAGGTTTCGATTAGTCGCGGCAATAATTCTGATATTAACCTTCTTGTATTTAGTTCCGCCAACCGGGATAAATTTATTCTCCTGAATAACTTCCAATATTTTGGCCTGAAGTTTTAAAGGAATTTCTGCAATCTCGTCTAAAAAAAGAGTCCCTCCGTCAGCCATCTCCAAAAGTCCCGGCTTCCCTTTTACATTCGCTCCGGTAAAGGCTCCGGAATGATAGCCGAAGAGTTCCGACTCCAGAAGTTGTTCCGGTATGGCAGCACAATTAATAGTTTGGAAAGGCCCGCCCTTTCTGTGGCTTTCATCATGAACATATTTGGCCAGAGCACTTTTCCCTGTACCCGTTTCACCTAAAATCATAATGGTCGTATCGGTTTTCGCTATTCTTTGGGCTAGCTCAATACAGTCTCGCATATTTTTACTGCGCACGATGAACCGGTCAAAACGGTTCACCTTTTTTCTCAGTTCTTCAACTTCTTGCTTATATCTTTCTATCTCCTTTTTTTCTCTTCCAAGTTACATTTAAGCTTTTCTAATTCGGTAATATCCCTGCTGTTCATTACAATAAATTCCACATCCCCTTGATGATTTAACACAGGGGTACAGGTGACTACCAGTTTTTTCCCAACAATAGTTTCCTGTTCAAAGGTGGCTGTTTTTTTACCTTGTAGTACAACCGGAGCAATAAGAGGATAATAATACCCGTCCTTCTGCAGCTCATATATGGTCTTACCTATGATTTCCTCAGGTTTAAGTCCATAATTTTGCACAGAAGCCTCGTTTACATAAACTACTACACCATGACCATTAATCACAAACAATTCGTCAAAAGAATGATTTAAAATTTTTTTAAATTGTTCTAAATCCAAAGTACCCTGATTATTTGTTCTTTGGGTCTTCTTTTCCACTGAAGGCTGGGTAATCACTTTTGTTGTTCTTTTCACTCTTATCACCTAATTAGTTATTTTCTTCACAGTGAAAAACACAAATTTACTTCCCCATATTCTGTATTCCCTTTTACAATTGAGTTCTCCTGCTTTATTAAAAAAATAAAAATACCATTCTGCTTGAAGAACAAATGTCTAAACAAACAGAATGGCATAGAAAAATTATATTTCATTTAAATATCGTCCATACTTTTCTGTGCTTTTTTAAATTCAGCAAGGCTCTTACCCATGGCCTTTCCTACTTCAGGTAATTTTCCCGGTCCAAAAATAACCAATGCAATAATCCCGATTAATATCAATTCGGGCAATCCTAAACTGGGAATAAACCCCACACTTATCAACGGATTGTTCATTTAAGCCCCTCCCTCCTCACTCTCTAATTGTGGTTCCTTTTCCAAAGCTAATCGCCCAAATATACCGGATAAGGATTTCTAATAACGGAAGTTATAAACTAACTCCGTCCGACACTAACTCTGTTTATCTAGGGGAAGTCCTGCGGCTTGCATTACCTTGCCAAATTCCTCTTCATATTCTTCATAGGTATGAACCTTGACAGGATAATTCCAAGGATTAATGTGTCTTTTCATCCGGTTGGTATTTGCCATATTTCTGGTGGGACTTAAAAGAAGTCCCGGACCGTGCATTAATTTGCTAAAAGGAAAATAAGCTAACAAAGCACAAACTAAAAACAAATGGATATAAAAGATACTTCCAATATCCACAGGAACAACCGGTTTAAAGGCAACAAGACTCATGGCTAATTCCTTTACCCCGGCTACATCCGCCCGAACAAAATACTTCATGAGGATTCCGGAAAAAGCAATTCCCATTATCAGAAAAAGAACAAAATAATCTGCAGCCAATGACACATAGCGTACCATGGGAATAACCAATCTCCGAATTAAAAGGTAAGCTAAACCGATTACAACCAAAAGATCAGTAAAATAAAAGCTATACATACCAAAGCCGAAAAATCCGTCCATTCTCTCGAAGAAGCTTACCAACCAAGGCGTCTTCGGGGTAAACAACCTTAAATGTCGAATAATGATAATGAAAAAGGACCAATGAAAAAGAATCGCCGCCAGCCACAGCCATTTTTCCCAAATATAGGCGATGTGGCCTTTTTCCGTAATTTTTACTTTGTTATTGCGAAACAGGGAACGAAAGAAAAACAATTCTTTAACCATTCTTAATATTACGCCGAAAGCGGTTGTCGGGTTCTCCACCGGATCAGCCTTAATCCAATCATGGGACTTTTGCTGCCCACAGGTTGTGGGAATACGAAAAGGTACAGGAGAACGACCCCAACATATAATCCGATAGAGGATACCAATAATGAAAATGCTGAAAGCCAGATAAGGAAATACTACACCGAGAACATATTCCAGCCCGGCATAAACACCCAAGAAGGGAATTAAAACCAAAAGAACTATCATTAGTAATGAAAAACCCACGCCCATTTTAAACCCTCACTTTTACATGGTTTTGATCTTTTTCTCCAATGGAAAACAGCCTAAAATTCCGCCCCACCGGTCTGTTCTTTAACTCCGATGGCCATTTTATAAAACACCGTCAAAATTAATCCTCCGATGGCCCAAATTCCCATGGTGATTAATAATTCAGTTACAGTAGGCAGATACTCTGTGATTGTTTCAAAAGCATTAGGAATAAACCCGCCCACAATCAAAGCCAAACCTTTTTCAATCATCATTGATACAAACACAAAGGAGCAGGCAATGGCCAGATACTTCTGATTTTTCCGCGTCTTGGGATTCAGTAACAAGATCAATGCAACAAGTGCCAACACCGCAAAAATAACCATAAAGGGTACCAGCACCCCATGCCCTTCCAGTCCAAAAAACAAATACTCTAAACTATGCATATGGGTAGGTATTTGACTGTAAAAGGCGGTAAAGAATTCTAAAACAATAAAAAAGATACTAATTGTCATAGCATAGGTGATTATTAAAGAAAGCTTATGAATCGCCTTTTCCTCAGTCTTAAATCCGGTATACTTTTTGAGTACCAGCATTAATAGAATCAGAAGAGACGGTCCGCTGGCAAAGGCAGAAGCCAAAAACCGTGCCGCCATAATGGAGGTCAGCCAGTAATGCCGCCCCGGCAGACCGGCGATCAAAAAGGCAGTTACCGTATGAATGCTTACCGCCCAAGGAATGGAGAGATAAACCAAATTCTTTACCCATTTAGCAGGCTCAATGGCATTATATTCCGCCTCCAACATATTCCAACCAATTAGGAGATTCAGCAGTAAGTAGCCGCTTAAAACCACCATATCCCAGAACATGATGGAATGAGGGGTGGCCATAATCAATACATTCAATACCCGTTCCGGCCTGCCCAAATCTACCACAATAAAAAGCATACACATGGTCACAGCTGCAATAGCCAGAAATTCACCAAAAACTGTAATCCGGCCAAAATCTTTTACATTATGGAGATAATAAGGCAATACCACCATCACCGCAGAAGCGGCCACACCTACAAAGAAGGTAAATTGGCCGATATAAAGGCCCCAGGAAACATCCCGTCCCATTCCGGTAACGGTTAATCCATAGGTAAACTGATAAAGATAAGCTCCAAATCCTGCCGCTATCATTATCAGCAAAAAAGATAACCACATCCAATATTTTTTGCTTCCTCGAAAAATATGCTCAATCATAGCGGCCCTCCTTAAACGATATAATAAACGCTGGGATAAGTACCCAAGCTAGGCTTGCGCTGAATCGTTGCCTCATTTTCCAGAATTTTTCTCACAGGTGATGCAGGATCATTTAAATCACCAAAGGTAATGGCACCTTTTTTACACGCCTGAACACAAAGGGGGAGTTCTCCTTTCACCAGCAGCTCAGCACAGAAGTTGCATTTCTCTACCACGCCTTTGGTGCGAGTGGGATATTCATTGTTCATGTTTTTAATATAAGGTCGGGGGTCCTGAAAATTAAAACTTCTGGCTCCGTAAGGACATCCGGCCATGCAATAGCGGCAGCCGATACAGCGGTGATAATCCATCATGATTACTCCATCTTCCCTCTTAAATGTGGCCTTAGTGGGACATACCCGCACACAAGCCGGATTGTCGCAATGATTGCAAAGAATAGGGAAGAGTCGTTTTTCCAGTTTTTCCGTCATATATTGATGGCCTAGATCCGGAAAAGTGCCATGAAAACCCTCTTTCCAAATCCATTTTACTTCCTGCTCTTTTTTATTAATATCCGGGACATTGTGAACTTTGTGGCAGGCCGCCACGCAATCATCACAATCGTTACATTTTCTGGAATCTATCACCATCGCCCATCTTTTTCCTTGGAGTGACGCTGTTCTTAGATATTTACTCTTGGTTACATCGGCGAATATCTTATCCGCTTTGGTTGCTCCCAATCCCAAAAGACCTAACCCGCACATTCTGATAAAATTTCTTCTGTCCATTTTCATTACAGTTCACCCCCTACATGACAATCCCAGCAATCAGGATTCACTTCCGCATAACTATGACAGGAATCACAGAAATTTTCTTTGTTAGAATGACAGCTTAAACAGGTGTTCTGTAAACTCATCTCGTATTCCTGGCCGTCGGAAGCCACGTAAACATTGGTGCCTTCTCGGACAGATTTGATGCGCCATTCATTTAAAAGTTCCATATGATTGCTTCTCATAAACTCCGTATCTTCAATACATTCTTTTTCCGCCAGGGCTTGAATCTCCGGAGTATTCAAATCCAACTCGGGGGCAGCCGCACCCTTACCGAAAAGACTCCAAATCGGATAGGTCAAAACAACTACAATAACCGCCAGTATTGGGATGATTATCTTTTTATCATACATCCTGTTCACCACCCACTTCTTCCAAAGGTTCGCCTCTCAAATTGGTTTCCCGCACCCGGTCACCCTCATCCTTCATAACCAGGGCATTGCCCAAAAGCTCATGGACACCGCACACTTCTACTCCCGGGACCCAGTAATCCATTAATGGAGGCAAAGCGGCCCGGTCTAAAGCACATATGCAAGAGAGCATATTGACCCCATGTTTTTCCTGTACATATTTCACTGCATTAGCCCTGGGGAATCCTCCCCGCATTCTCATTTCCAGGAATTCATCATTATTTAATCCTGATCCACTGCCACAGCAAAAAGTTTTTTCTCGGATGGTGTTTTCCGGCATTTCGTAGAAGTTTCGGCACACGTTTTTAATAATGTACCGGGGTTCTTCAAAAATTCCCATAGCCCGCGCAGGGTTGCAGGAATCATGAAAAGTAACTTTATACTGATCATTACGTCTGGGATCAAGTTTCAACTTATTATGCTTAATTAAATCAGAGGTAAATTCCGTAATATGCACCATCTTGGTAGATTTGGTGTTTTCAAACCTGGTGCCTGTAATGGGCGACACCGGAACTTCTAAAAAATCAGCAGGCCCGTTCATGGTATCCATATACTGGTTTACCACCCGCCACATATGGCCGCATTCTCCGCCGAGAATCCATTTTACACCTAATCTTTTGGCTTCGGCATACATTTTGGCATTCAATCTTTTCATCATTTCATGGGAAACAAAAAGTCCAAAGTTTCCGCCTTCTGAAGCATAAGTGCTTAAGGTATAGTCAAGTCCGATTTCATGAAAAAGCATTAAATAACCCATAAAAGTATATATACCGGGATCAGCAAAGAAATCCCCGGACGGAGCAATGAAAAGAACCTCAGCACCTTTTCTGTTAAAGGTAGGATTAACCCTTACCCCGGTTATATCCTCAATGTCATCACAAAGCATATCAATAGTATCCACAATGGCATGAGGCGGAATCCCCACATGGTTACCCACCCGGAAACAATTGGATACAGAGGCTAAAGTCCAATCCGTATTAACTCCCAAAAGTCCTAAGAGTTCCCGAGCAATGATGGTTATTTCCGCAGTATCAATACCAAAGGGACAAAAGACAGAACAACGCCGGCATTCAGTGCACTGGAAAAAATAATAAAACCATTCTTTGACCACTTCTTCCGTTAAATCCCGGGCACCGGCAAGTTTCCCCATAATTTTCCCGGCTTTGGTGTACTCCCTCCGGTATATGGAACGGAGCAATTCCGCTCTGAGAAAAGGCATGTTTTTCGGATCACCGGAACCGATAAAAAAGTGACATTTATCCGCGCAGGCTCCGCACCTGACACAAACATCCATAAAAATCTTTAAGGAGCGGTATTTATCCAGCCTCTCCCGTAATCCCTCCAAAAGAATTTCTTTCCAATTCTCCGGGAGCTGCCAATCCTGGTCTTCCGGAGACCAATTCCGAGGGTTAGGCAGGTCCAAAGCCACATGGTGTTTGGGATTTGACCCGTAATTATAAGTGCCTTTCTTAAACTCAAAGGGAGCATTAAACCAATTTTTCTTTGGCATTTTAAATTTTTTGCTCACCAATGAATCAGCTTTAGGAAGTGAACTCATTTTTGCACCCCTCTTTTTTCTCAATTTCACAGGAATTACACGAATCGGAACAAGAGGAAGAAACTTCTGACTCCTCTGAACAATCAAC
This sequence comes from Clostridia bacterium, assembly GCA_012838175.1. GTDB lineage: Bacteria > Bacillota > Dehalobacteriia > Dehalobacteriales > Dehalobacteriaceae > DUPU01. The sequence continues at coordinate 4,947 of DUPU01000204.1, read as the reverse complement.
CAATACATTTGCTTTTCGCAGAAGGGAGAAAACCCTTTTATTTGCTTCATCAACTTTTATTTGACTGAGTTTCTCCCGGCATTCTGCATATATATCCATCGCCTCAAGCATCAGCCGGTCTATTTCTTCATCAAACAGACGCCAATTTTTCCATAACAGGTCTTGATTTCTAAATTCCTTTGTCATTTGTTTCTCAACAATTTGCTTAAAACTAATTAAAACAATAACGGTTTGAGAGGGGGGGAAATCTTGTACCGCCCGAATTCGGATAATTTTGTCCAAAGAAACCAATACATCCTGTTGGTTGGCCTCCCCCGCAAACCAATTCAGGATTCCCTCCATACCTAATCTCAGGTTGTAGCCCACCGGATTGGTAAAAGGATCTTTTTCCCGTTTAATAATCCTTGCGGCTTCCGGAGGATAATTGCTTAATATCGACTCAAACCAGCTGTCCATAACAGAGGCTTTATACTTTTGAAAAAAACCGCGCAAATTTTCCAGATCTTGCCGTCCCATGATGCTCATTCCCCCATCCTTTGCCACGACTCATTTATTATGATTTAATCTTTTTTAAATATACTTTTTCTTCTCAGATCAGAATAGAGTTCCGGTCTCCTAAAATCCAAATAGAAACTGTCACTCATCACTTTTCTTTCCTTTTGCCGCATATTGTTTACCAAATCCGGATCCAGATCTGCCACCAGCATACCTTCCTCTCCGGTAAAAGATTCCGCAACAATATTACCTTTCGGATCCAAGACCAGGGCACCACCGCAAAACTCCTTACTCTCCCCGTCTGTTCCCACTAAGTTGCACGCCGCCACATACAGCCCGTTATCATAAGCCCGGGCTGTCAAATATTTCAACCAGGATTCCCTGCGGTTGCCCATGACCTTGGGAGAAGCATGAGGGGCGAAAATAATTTCTGCTCCCTTTAAAGCCAGGACTGTGCTTAATTCGGGAAAGTGCATATCCCAGCAAATACCAATGCCAAAATTGGCTGTTTCTCCTTGAAAAACCGGTATTTTGTCTCCGGGGGAAAAAGCGGAAACCTCAGTCTTTCCCAAATGGGTCTTCCGATAGACAGCTACTTTCCCTTCCGGAAAAGCTACCATCTGGGAAATAAAAGGCCGTTCAGAAGATGATTTTTCAGGAAGACCGGCCAGAATTATCACGCGCAGGCGACAAGCTAAACTGCTGATATAGTCAGCACTGGGTCCCGGAATAGTTTCCGGTGTTAAATAACCCTTAATCTTGTTATATCCGGTAATGCTTAGTTCGGGAAAACAGATCACATCAACTTTATCCTTTGCCGCCCTTTCCGTATAATCCGCTATTTTGGCTAAATTTCCCTTAACATTTCCTGTTTCCGCCTGCATCTGAACCAAGGCGATCCGCGTTTTTTTCATTTATTCCTCCTGGTTTACTGCATTACTCTTCTTCCTCTATCAGAAATTCCAGATAAGGTCTATCCATGGAGGCCAAAGCATTAACCATTAATTCCACTAATCCGTCATACTGAAGATTGTACTTTTCCGTGGCATCGTAATACTCCAAAATATCTCTAATGGCACCTTTGCAGTTAGAACACGGGGCGCAGATATATTTGGGGATATCAGGATTATCAATGGTATCGGCAAAGGCATTCAAAATCTGCTGGAATTTTTTTCTGGTACTGACTGTATTTCTAAACTCGGCAAAATTCATAGAGTTCATAATGGCAAAACCGCCACCGCCGCCGCAGCAATAATTGTCAACTCCATGAGGAGTCATTTCTCGGAACATGGGAGCGATAACTTTCAATATTTCCCTTTGGGGTTTCACAATACCCATGGAACGCACATAATTGCAGGGATCGTGCAGGGTAACAGGAAAGTTGTTTTTAGACGGATCAAATTTTAATTTTCCGGTCCGGGTGAGTTCCCATAAAAGGGGCAGACTACTTTCCCTGGGAATATAATGCTCACCGGTTACGCTCCTGTCCAAACTAACCGCCGCTGCTCTATGGGCATGACCACATTCTCCAATGATAATCCTCTTTACTCCCAATTCCCGAGCTACTTTAAATTGCAGGGTTCCTATTTGTTTAGCTTGATAATCATCATACCAAATACCGTAATTTACGCTATCATAGCCAGTTATTTCACTGCTTAGGGTCCAATCCAACCCCGCTTCCTCAAAAAGAATGGCAAAAGCAGCCGGATTTTGCGGCCAAGCCATAAATTCTCCCGCATTATGAGTAAGGAGAATGTCCGCTCCCTTTTTATCAATGGGAATTTTAATTTTTCTGCCGATTTTTTCTTCAATATCTTCCTCAATAAATTCAATAATGTCCAAGAAAGCAGGTTTCGTCATACCCGTGGTGGAACCGGTCTTAAGCTGAAGCATGGTACCCTTTTCATGAAGGGGTTTGGGGGCGATGCCCATCTCTTGGCTGAAAATCTTTCTGATTTCCTTAGCAATCAAACCATTATCCAATCCTAAAGGACAGGTTTGGGCACAGCGACGACAAAGATTACACCGATAGGCTAATTCCCCAAGCCGGGCAATGGTTTCCCAATTAAGATCAGGGTCATTTTCATCCCATTTTCGCACCAGCTTTCTATTTTTGTCCAAATAATTTTTGGCAATTCGGCGCAGCACTTCCGCCCGGAATATGGGACGATAGATTTCGTTTTTCCCACTGGCTTCAAAAATATGACATGCTTCTGAACATGTATTGCATTTAGCACAATATTCTAAAGAAAGGAGCAAAGGCTGTATCATCGCCCGGTTTGTATCATCGGACAAAATTTTTTCCAAACCGGATAAAAATTTTTCCACCAAAGCTCGTTCTTCCTCTTTAGTTTCAGGACGGACCAAATTCTCTATACCAGCATAGCCATCCAAAAAGGTGATGTTTTTTTCCGTCCATGAACCTTTCGGTTCTTTCAGGGCGGGCTGGGATTCAACGGTATCATAGGGTTTGGGCAGCTTCATGTAGCTATTTAAATCCGGCGCAGAGAGTTGCACATCCTGAGGCTTTTTCATATCTTGAAGGGTAATTAATTTTCTATTTTTTCCCGCCACCTTATTCACTCCTTCTTTTTAAATTATTTCTCTTCATGTTGATTTCCCGGATAATGCAGTGCCGCCCATTTTCCTCTAGGTTTATAGTTCATTCCTTCTTTTACTTTTACTGAAATTTCATTACCGGGAAGGTACGGTTCATTATCCCAAAAAACCTTATGGAAAGTAAAAAATTTTCCCACATAGTGACTCATTTTTGTCAAAGGTATATAAATAATAACAAGTCCTGCCAGCAACAAATGAACGGTTAAAAGGGGTCCGGCAGAAAAAGGTGTTAGTGTTAACAGGCTTTTCATTAATTGATGGCCATAACTTAAGGCAGGGTCAAAAATAATCCAGTTTAAAAATCCGGAAGCTGCCACCACAAATAGAAAGGCTAAATTAAAATATTCCTGCCCCGTGGTATAAATTTTTAATTCTTCCTGAACCAAACGTTTGATTAACAGCCCTCCGGAACCAACCATCACCAAAATAATTCCGGCCGCACCACATAACGTAATCAGTACATTAAACACTGGATGGGAAATAAAAAATGCTATAAAAAGAAGAACTAACCAGCCGATAATAAGATAGATTCCTAAATGCATGGCATAAGACAACCACCATAAAGGCCGTTGATTATCAAACAATTTCTTAATAAAAAGAATCTCTTTCATCATATCAATAATCTCGGCCCCTAATGAAGTTTCTCGTTTCTTTTCATACCACTTAACTTCTTCATAGTAGGAACCGCCGTAATGGCCTTTACCCTTTTCTTTAGGTACCGGATAAAGTTCCCACCTGCCGTGCATTGGCATTTTGGCAAATTCTGCAGCTTTTTTCAGAGAAAAAACTATAAAGGCAATAAATGCAATATAAAGAAAAACGACCAGAAACATCCGTACACCTCCCAGATTCTAAATGTTAAATTTATATATCATCCCGTTCCTTGCGACAAGTGCGGGCTGCCTCAATAAAGTTCTTTGCCCATTCTTTGGCTCCTAAAGCATGAATGTGGTTATAACAAGCTAAAACGTTTTTATAGATAATTCCGTCTCGTTTCCCGTCAATACCATGCCCTCGGCAGACTTTATAGGCAAAATCAATATCCTTTTTCTCCAGGTTAACTAAACAGGAATTGTGAAATTCATGACCTTTAACTATAGAATGAATAGCAAAGAAGGGGTTTTTCTTTTCCACCTCCATGACGGTGTAACCATGTCCTTGGGGCTTATTTTTCAGTAACACATCAAAAGGCAGAACCCCTACCATGGGATAATGCTCATTTCCTTGAATGATACTTTGTCCTAAATACATCAATCCGCCGCATTCTGCATAAACCGGCAAGCCTGCTTTGATCCTTCGGGCCAGTTGATTTCGAAAAACAACGTTCTCACTTAACTCTCGGACAAAAATCTCAGGAAAACCTCCCCCGATAAAAAGAGCGTCAATATCCGGAACAATCTTATCTTCCAAAGCGTTTATTAATACCAGCTCAGCACCGGCTTGTTCCAGGCTTTCCAGGTTCTCCGGATAGTAAAAAGTAAAAGACCGGTCTTTGATAATACCTATTTTTACAGGATTTCCCACAGATTTTTCTTCCCTTTTGGCATCTTTTTCCGTCATTGGCGGGGCTTTTTGGGCAATCTCCATAATCTTTTTTAAATCAAGGGTATCTGACGCAATTTGTACAATCTTGTTGATCGCCTGCTGTAAACCCCTGTCCTCTTCCGCGGGAATCAACCCCAAGTGCCTATTGGGAATGGCAAAGGATGAGTTTTTGGGAACCACACCCAGTACCGGCAGGTCACAGTATTTTTCTATGGCACCCATCAGTATGTCCTGATGTCTGGGGCGGGCTACATTATTCAGAATCACACCTGCCACATTTACTTGGGG
>DUPU01000203.1 GCA_012838175.1 Clostridia bacterium | reverse complement strand
TCATCAAGCAACCCGTGACGCAGCGGTCTTTTAATGCTCCCTGGCGATTATTATTTCCTATCGGCTCCATCAATCCCGGTTTGGCCGGGCTTTAGAGTATATCAGGGATGACGAAGATGCTGCCGAAGCCATGGGTATTAACACTGTTCTTTACAAGCTTCTGGCCTATATTGTAGGTTCCGTTTTTGCCGGTGTGGGTGGGTGCTTCTTTGCTATTAAAATGACGGCAATTTCTCCTGAATCATTTACTTTCCTGCAATCTGCCAATGTGCTCTTAGCAATAGTTTTGGGAGGAATGGGCAAAATTCCCGGAGCAATTTTAGGAGCGTTTTTACTGGTGTTGTTTCCGGAAGTATTCCGGGAAATTGGCGGAACCAGGATGCTCTTTTTTGGCATAATTTTAATTCTGGTCATGATTTTCCGGCCGCAGGGTGTATGGCCGGAACGGAGAAGTTAGAGGGGTTTTCCTCCCTTTGAGCACACCATTAAAGAGTAAAGGACGAGGTGAATATGGCGATCTTAGAAGTAAAAGATTTATTTTTGAATTTTGGTGGGGTAATTGCTGTTGATAAATTGTCTTTTGAGGTTGAGGAGCATTCCATTACCAGTTTAATTGGTCCCAATGGAGCAGGAAAAACATCTGCCTTTAATTGCTTGACCGGTTTTTATAAAGCTACCTCAGGGGAAATACTTTTTCAGGGTAAAAGTGTCATGCGTTTAAAACCTCATGTAATTACTACTATGGGAATGGCCCGTACTTTTCAAAACCTGCGCTTGTTCAAAAATATGTCGGTTTTGGAAAATGTGATGTCAGGAATGCATTGCCGTACCACTTCCGGAATTGGGTCCGCTATTCTTCGTACACCTCATCAAAGGCAAGAAGAAAAGAGAATTCTCGAAGTGGCAGAAGAGTGTTTAGATTTTGTCGGTATTCTAAATATGAAAGACCGGTTAGCCCGCAACCTTCCCTATGGTGACCAGCGCCGGGTAGAATGGGCCCGGGCTTTGGCAACCCAGCCGAAACTGCTGTTATTGGACGAACCTGCGGCAGGGTTAAACCAAGTTGAGAAAGAACAATTAATTGAGTTAATTCGCCGAATCAGGGATGAAAGGAAAATTACCATATTTTTAATTGAGCATAACATGGACTTAATTATGAAAATATCAGAAAAAATTGTGGTAATTGACTATGGGAGGAAGATTGCCGAGGGTACTGCCGATGAAGTTAAAAATAATCCCAGAGTAATTGAGGCTTATCTTGGGAAGGAGGATGAAGAAGCGGTATGAGCGATATAGTTCTTTCCCTGGAGAATGTGCAAACATATTATGGTAAAATTCACGCTTTACGAGGTATCAATATTCAGGTGCGGCAAGGTCAGATTGTGACCCTCTTAGGGGCTAACGGAGCGGGAAAAAGTACAACGTTAAAGACTATTTCCGCTATTGTTAATGCTTCCTCCGGCAAGATAGTATTTATGGGTAAGGATATTACCAATGAGGCACCCCATAATATTGTGAAAATGGGTTTGATTCATGTTCCGGAAGGCAGGCGCATATTTAAGGATTTAACGGTAAAAGAAAACCTGGAGCTTGGTTCTTTTACCTTAAAAGACGATAAGGAAAGAAAAAGAAGACTGGAAAGGGTTTTTGAACGGTTTCCCCGCTTAAAAGAACGATGGAAGCAGGATGGAGGCACTCTGTCCGGAGGGGAGCAGCAGATGCTTGCTATTGGCCGGGCTTTAATGACCGAACCGAAGGTGTTGCTTTTGGATGAGCCTTCCATGGGTTTGGCCCCGGTTATTGTACAGGAAATAGGCCAGATTATTAAAAGACTAAATGAGGAAGGGACTACCATACTTTTAGTGGAACAAAATGCCAAGATGGCTTTGAAATTAGCTCATTATGGCTATGTAATGGACACCGGTACCATTGTTATGGAAGATGAAAGCGCCAAACTGAGAGAGAATGAAAGTATTGTGAAGGCTTATTTAGGCGGTTAATTAAACTTTTGGTGAGTGGTGAGAGAATTGGTATTTAAAACAATTCAACGGAGCACAACTCCCTTAATGATTGTCAATCAGATTTTGCATCACCTGAAAACGGGAAAACTTAGGGCCGGGGATAAATTGCCCTCTGAACGGGAACTATGCAAAATGTTCGGGGTGGGACGGTCTTCAGTCCGGGAAGCGATCAGCGCCTTGGTGGTGATGGGAAATTTAGAGGTAATTCAAGGGAAGGGAACTTTTCTACGTCACGGAGCGGAATCCTTGGATCAGCCTTCCCTGATGGAGAAGGCATTGAATGCCATGCCGATTTTTGATTTAATGGAGGCGCGGAAAATATTAGAAATAAGCCTGGTTGAGCTGGCCGCGGAACGGGTGGATAAAATGGATATCCAGCGTATGCATCAAGCAATTAATCGCATGGCGGAGAATACTAATAACAATGAAGCTTTTTACCAGGCAGATTTGGATTTTCACAATGCTTTGGCTGAGTCCACAGGTAATCAAGTTATTAGTGAAATGATGAAGGTCATTACGAAAATGGTGCAAGACTATAGCTTTGATTTTATGGCTATTTCCGCTGAAACCAAAGAAAAAGCAATTACCGCCGCCCGGCAGATAGTCCAGTTAGTTGCTCGGGGTGAAGGGGAAAAGGCAGCTGAAGTGATGCGAGAGCATTTATGTATTATTGACGCCAAATTAAAGGATTTGCTTACAGAAACGGTAAAGAACGATAAGGATTAAGTTTAACATAGGCCTTCTTTCAAGCCGTGAAAAAGCCCGCCATAAATAGAATTGGCGGGCTTCGGATTCTTGGACGAAGGTCGGAAGGGTTAATGAAGGCTAAAGGAGAATAGAATATGAAACTAAGCCCATACGAGGAAGAACTGTTGGAGGGTAAAAAAGGCCCCGCCTCCCGCATGGCAATGGAGATTATTGTACACCTGGGTGAACTTTACGGAGCACAAGAGATGATCCCCATTTCTCAAGCCCATATAGACGGGGGCTTATACGCGGCTGTGGGAGAAGCGGGTTTAGAGTTTGCCGAAAAATTGCACCGGTTGGGAGGCAGGGTGACTGTCCCCACCACTATGAATGCCACTTCCCGGGACGTAGCTTCTTGGCAAAAACATCGGGTGGGAGAGGATTTTGCGGAAAAGAACCGGCGGATGGAGCAAGCTTATATAGGTATGGGAGTGGTGCCAACCTGGACTTGTGTCCCCTATCAGTGCGGTCTGGTACCCCGTTTTGGAGAACAACTGGCTTGGGCGGAATCCAATGCCATTGTATATGTAAATTCCGTGATTGGTGCCCGGACGGAACGTTACGGGGATTATACCGATATCTGCTGTGCCATCACCGGGCGGGTGCCGAAGTTTGGTTTGCATATAAAAGAAAATCGACGGGGGCAGGTTGTCCTTAACTGTGAAAACCTATCTTTAAAGCCTCAGGGAGATCATTTTGCCCTTCTGGGCTATGTAACAGGTTACCTGGTCCATGATAAAATCCCGGTTCTTGTGGGAGTTCCCAAATGGGTGACACCGGACCATTTAAAAGCTTTTAGTGCGGCGGTGGCATCATCGGGAGGGGTAGCTATGTTTCATATGGTGGGGATTACTCCGGAGGCCCCTGACTTAAAGGAGGCATTACAGGGGCAAACCCCGGAAGAAACCATGGTTTTGACCGATGATATGTTGGGAGAAGCCAAAGAAAAGCTTTGCTGTATCAGGGGAAGCCAGGTGGATGGGGTATTAATCGGCTGCCCTCATGCTTCCGCCCCTGAGATTATGGAAATTGCCCGCCTGGTGGCAGGGAAGAAGGTAGCACCTGACAAAGAGTTTTGGATTTATACTAACCAGTCGGTATATCATTGGCTGGAGCAGACAGATGTATTGGATATTTTAACAAAAAGCGGTGTAAAAATATTCCGGGATACTTGTTTTGTAAATACGGATTTATCCGGATGGAATTTTCACCAGGTGATGACCAACTCGGCCAAATATGCTCATTATGTACCCAGCCGGACAGGTTTGGGGGTAATTTTTGCCGATTTGGAGGAGTGTATCAAAACGGCCTTAACACCGGGAGATACTATTTAAAGATACGCCGGAGGAATAGAAGATGAAAAGAATTATTCAGGGCAAAAGCATTGTTTCCGGCCGGGCTACAGGCAGGATGATAATTTCTCAGGAACCCTTCAGTTTCTTTGGAGGTTTTGATTTTTCCCGGGGTCTGGTGGTGGACCCCAGAAGTGATATCTACGGGGAAAGCCTAAAAGATAAGATTTTTGCCTATCCTCGAGGTAAAGGATCCAGCAGTACAGCCGGTGTAATTTTGGAAGCCTTGCGCCGAGGGGTTGCACCTAAAGCCATTATTAATGTGGAAAGTGAAAAAATTTTAGTTGTAGGAATTATTGTGGCTAAGGTAGCTTTTGGCTGGAGTTTGCCTGTACTCAGTATTTCAGAGGAGGATTACCAATTGTTGCCTGCCGGTGCCATGGCGGAGATTGTAGACGGGAGAATTATCCTGGTCAAAAATGATTAAGGGTGAAAGGTGCAAAAGAAATGAAAAAGATATTTCTGATAATTTTTCTGGCGGGGATTTGCCTGTCCGGGGCAGTTTATTTTTGGCAGACCAGGTCGTCTCAAAGCCTCCAGGCTGTTGAGGTTTCACCGGAACGACTTATGCAAAGAATTGAGCGGGGGGACAGTTTTTATGTTTACTTTTACTCCCCTGCCTGTGAGGATTGTATAAAATCTGAGCCTAAACTGGCCCAGGCGGTAAAAAACACTTCTGTGGAAATCCTGCGCCTTGATTTAAGGAAGCATGAAAATATCCAAGTACAACTTGAGGTACCGGGGACACCATCTATTTTCTTTTATCGGGAGGGAAAACTGGTGCAGGGAATAACCGGAGCATATGAAACGGTGGGGGAATATGAGAGGTTCTTTCGGGAAACAGGGGGAGCAAAATGATTCTCAGGTGGTTGTTGGCCGGAATATATCTGTATGCCGGAGGAACGAAAGTATTTAATCCGGTGCTTTTTCAAGCCACAATTTTATCATACTATAATATCCCTGAAGCCCTGGCTTTGGTCGTGGCCATCCTTTTTCCCTGGCTGGAAATTATGGCCGGGTTATCTTTATTGGTAAATTGGAAAACCAAGTATTCCGCCGGTTTTCTCTTTTTCCTTTCTCTGTTTTTTTTCATCCAGATGATTTTAAATTACAGCAATATTCTTCCTTACGGGTGCGGATGTTTTGGTTTTAGCGGACCGGAAAAAATAAGCCTTTATCATATCGGCCGGGATTTTCTCATTGTTGCCTTAGCGGGTTTGGTGTGTATTCGGGAATGGAAGAGGCCTTCCGCCGCTGAAAAGTGATCTAAGAAAATATGAATGAATAAACGGGAGAAACGCTTAAATCTTAGGATTAGGCGTTTTTTGTTTTTCCGTCCGGAAAGCTTAGCCTAAGGCCGGTTTTCTTGATATTGTAAGAATATTTTATAAAATTTTAAAAGGAATTTATCCTCATTTGTCGAAATAAAACTTCCAAATGTCTTTTTTTTGACAAATATTATGGTAAACGGTCGGTAGGGGAGTGAATTCCAGTTGATCATCCAGATGGCAGGCGTATCTAAATTATACCAAAACGGAGTTTCTGCCCTTCAAGATATAAATGTTAGTATTGAAAAGGGAGAATTTGTTTTTTTAATCGGTCAAAGCGGTGCCGGGAAAACGACTTTCATTCGCTTATTATTTCGGGAGGAATTACCTACTTCAGGCCAGATTATGGTAGGGGGAAGAAGCATTATTCGGTTAAGCCGCAAGGAGATATCCGTACTAAGAAGGAAAATCGGAGTGGTTTTTCAGGATTTTCGGCTCTTGCCTAACCTGAGTGTCTATGAAAATGTGGCATTTGCCCTGAGAGTAACGGAGTGTCCCTCTAAATATATCAGCCAAAGGGTTCCGGAGGTTTTGGATTTGGTAGGTTTAAGCCATAAAAGCAGTTCCTTCCCCAATCAATTATCCGGGGGAGAGCAGCAGCGGGTAGCTATAGCCCGGGCGCTGGCAAATAAACCGATGGTGTTGATAGCCGATGAACCTACCGGCAACTTGGACCCGGATACCTCCTGGGAACTGATGAAATTGTTCCTGGAAATAAATAAAGAGGGAACCACCGTTCTAGTGGCTACCCATGCCCGGGATATTGTGAATGAGATGAAAAAAAGGGTCTTGGTATTGGAGAAAGGAAAATTAGTCCGGGATGAGGTAGGAGGTGGCTATCATGAAGATCAGAACGATGGGCTACTTCTTTAAAGAGTCTTTCCTTTCTCTGAAAAGAAACGGTTGGATGAGTTTAGCTTCGGTAATCACGGTGGCAATTTCTTTATTTGTGTGCGGAGTATTTTGGCTTTTGGTGTTGAATGTTAATAATGTGGCCGACACCATTGAATCCAATGTGGAAATCAGGGCCTATTTTCAGGATGACACACCGGACGAAGAAATCGTCGATATTGAAGCCCAGGTAAAGGCTTTGCCGGGAGTAAGCAGCGTGACTTTTATCAGTCGGGATGAGGCTTTAGAGTCCTTAAAAAGTAAATTTGGAGATAAAAGCGGATTATTGGCGGCTTTGGAAGGACAAAACCCTTTACCCCATTCTTTTACGATTAAAACAAAGACGGCGGAAGATGTGGTTCCGGTAGCTCAGACTTTGGAGAATACCGGAATGTTTCAAAAAGTACGCTATGGGGAAGGAGTAGTGGAAAAGTTATTCGCCCTGATTAATTGGGTCCGTGTGTTAGGACTGGGAATGATGTCCCTGTTAGCAGTGGGCGCAGTGATGCTGGTGGCAATTACCATTAGATTGACAGTCTATGCCCGAAAACGGGAAATTTCCATTATGAAATATGTGGGTGCAACTGATTGGTTTATTCGCTGGCCTTTTTTCCTGGAAGGGATGCTTTTAGGCTTAATTGGTTCAGTGGTGGCAGTATTGGCCTTGTTTTATTCTTATCTTTCCCTTTTGGAGAATGTCAGCGTATCTTTGGCTTTTATTCGTTTAATCAGTGAACCGGAATTATTGGTGAAAATCAGTACAGGTATGATTATTGCCGGTACCTCATTAGGAGCGCTAGGAAGCGTCATTTCTTTGCGCAAGTTTTTGAAAGTGTAGTTTTAGGGGGGAGAGGATTGTTTTGGCGGCAAGGTTATAAGATTATGGGAGGCATGTTAGTTTTTGGCTTATTGCTGGCGGCCGGGTTGTTGCCGGCTTATGGGGATCAGTTGGAGGATTTTAAAAAACAACAGCAAAAATTACAGCAGCAGATGGAGCAGCAAGAGAAAAAAATCAAGGAAAAGGAAGCTGAGAAAAAAACATATATCGGTCAATTAAATCAATTGGAAAAGGAAATGACTGAGGTTGAAGAAGACATAAACAGCTTGGCCCGCCAATTGGAAAATGCCGAATATCAGGTTGCTCTTGCCTCTTATGACTTAGCTGAAAAGGAAGCAGAACTGAACCAGAGGTTAGAAGTTTTTAAGCAGAGAGTGAAAGAAGTTTACATTAACGGACAGGTATCTTACTTGGAAGTTGCTTTTCAAGCCACCAGCGTCAGTGACTTTTTAAGCCGATTTGATATGCTGGAAGAATTAGTGGAACAAGATGTAGAATTGTTAAATGAAATTGAGGCCCAGATAAATGAGGTAGAAGAGAAAAAAGCTGCTTTGGAAAAACAGCGGAACCGGATAAAGGAAATAAAGGATGCCAGCGAAAATCAAAAAAGGTTATTAGCCAAGAAACAGCAAGAGAAAAAACAGTGGATTGAAAAGGTAGAGCAGGATAAGAAGGAAGTAGAAAAATACCTGGATGAATTGGAAAGACTTTCCGCTCAGATTGCGGCACAGATAAAAAAGATTCAGCAGGAACGGGCGAAAAATTCCAAAAACCAATTCAACGGTGTGTTTTCTTGGCCCACACCGGGATATACCAGTATTACATCGGAATACGGTTACCGGATTCATCCCATTCTTAAAACAAAGAGAATGCACACGGGAATTGATATTGGCGCACCGGCCGGAACAAGTATTAAAGCTGTTGCCGACGGGACAGTAATTTTTGCCGGATGGTTAGGGGCCTACGGTAATGCCACGGTAATTGATCACGGGGGCGGTATTTCGTCTATGTATGCTCACCAATCCAGTATTTTGGTGAAAGAGAATCAGGATGTAAAGAAAGGGGATGTTATCGGCAAGGTGGGCAGCACCGGTTGGAGTACCGGGCCTCATTTGCACTTTGAAGTGCGGAAGGACGGGGATCCCATTAATCCCTGGAATTACTTAAAATAGTATTCTGCCTGAATCCCCCTCGGGGAAGGATTTAATATAGAAATATAGAAACTCAGCTGTTGCTTAAAAACACTCCTTCCAAGAGGGGGTGTTTTACTTTATTGTGTTTTAATTAATATTCGAGTAAAATAAATCATATAGTAAATATAGTAAATGATAAGTAAATGATAGATATATCTGCTTATGTTATATTTACCGTAATACAGAGAGGATGGTTTTTTTGGCCAAAAGAAGGGAATTTTTTTTCGGCGTAGTGTCAGGCTTGGTCCTTGCGGCAGGCCTTTTATTTCTTATGGTGTCTCTTAATACTTGGCATTTAGGAAACGCCTTTAAAGGAGTTTCATTAATAAAAGCTCGGGCATTGGAGCCGTTAGGTATTAGGCAGATGGTGGACGGTGCCTTGAAGGGAATTGTGCATGAACTTAATGACCCTTATTCTGTTTATTTGGAACCGGAGGAATTCCAATCACTGCAAACCCATATGAAAGGCACTTACGGTGGTTTAGGCATTTATGTGGGAGTCCCTGAAGAAACAAAAAGGCTGACGGTTATGGCTCCCATCAAGGGAACTCCGGCAGCAAAGGCAGGCATTAAGTCCGGAGATGAAATTTGGGAAATAGACGGTAAAGATGCTAGGGAAATGGATATTGATACTGCGGTAAGTTTAATGAAAGGACCGGCGGGCACTAAGGTAACCCTGGGTATTAGGAGTCCCAATGAAAAACAGGTCCGCCAGATACCGCTCATCAGGGAGATTATTGAGATTCCTTCCGTTGAGGGAAAAATCCTGGAGCAATATCCGGATTTGGCTTATGTTAATATTTCCATGTTTAATGATATGACGGGAGAGGAACTTCTCAATACGGTAACGGAATTAACCAAGAAAAACCGGTGCCGGGGTTTAATTTTAGACCTGAGAAACAATCCCGGGGGATCTTTAAAAGCAGCGATGGAGACAGGAGGTTTTTTTGTCCCGAAAGGAGAACCGGTTGTTTGGCTGGTAGATAAACAACGTACACAAGCTTTTCTGTCTGCCGGCAGGTCAATTGATTTGCCCTTGGTGGTATTAATCAACAAGGGTAGTGCCAGTGCCTCGGAAATTTTGGCCGGGGCGATTAAAGATGTACAGGCGGGTACCCTGGTAGGGGAAAACACTTTTGGCAAGGGAATCGTACAAAGTGTTTTTAAACTGGGAGACGGGGCCGCTATAAAAATCACTACGGCCAAATACCTTA
>DUPU01000026.1 GCA_012838175.1 Clostridia bacterium | reverse complement strand
GGAAAGGTTCCTTCATCATGTTTTCAATTTTTAACATTAAAGTACACGGGGTGTTCATGTTTACCAGAAAAACCGGATAAGGTCTTTCATCAGGTAGTTTTTGAAATCCATGTAATTCAAGAATTTCATGTACTGCCGGGTTATTTTCAATTTCGTTTTTATATACGGCGTAATGATATTCATCTGCCAGGCAATAGGTTAAAGTTTCATTTAGGACGGTTTGTTCCAGATTTTCAAAGGCAGTAGAACTGTCAATAAAAATGCCTGCAATAATCACCACCCGTCCGACAGCATTTTCCCTAATATATTCGGAAATATTACTGTTTTTAAATTCCTGGAAATAATCATGGGCGCGGATACTGTGGAAGAGGGAAAAACCTAAAAGTTTATTTTCTCTGTTCAGATCCCGGATGGTAATCAAAGTCGCCCCGTCTTGTTCCATTAATTTACGCAATCTCTGCCTTAGTTGATCAGGTTCTGCTCGGTAAACCAACCGGAGAATCTCCTCTTCCAATCTCCCGGTCAGTTTTCGTTCTACCCCAACTTTAATGGAGATTGTACCAATAAGAGTTTTATACTGGGGTTCCCTCCTGTAAAAACTATGTTCATAAACATACTGCTCCACCAAAGGGTCAACTAAAGTGCTGATATCCCTGTTCTCATTGATATAGTTTCTAATCTGAGTGGAACTGATGTCCTCATATTGGGGAGGTAAACTCAATTTTATGGTTTTTGCCCTGATCTTTTTTATAGCCTGTTCCCACATATCTTCTGTTTCAGCCCCTTCTCCTCCCCTTTTTCTTTCAAAAAGAATATGAGGGAAGGAATAAATCGAGCCTTCTGTGTATGGTTCTTGATAGGCGGAAGCATTTACAATTACATCTCTCCCCATCACCATGTATACTTCCGATTGAGGAAAGTTCTTCCTCAGGATTTTTAAATCATCAACATTAGCAATATTTACTTGTTCTTCCTCAGGATACAGATAAACATTCAACTCATCGGCGACAGACATTTCTACAATGTTTCTTCTTAACAGATTAGGCAAGGTCAACTTAGACCAGGAAAACTCATCGGTCTGCAAATAAACTTCAAAACCCATATTACGAATGGTACTGGTAATTTCTTTATGGCTTAAAGAATAAGGATCAAAAGCCCCCGGAAAAAAAGCCACCTTGTCAGGTATTTTCAGATTAATATCCCCGATAAAAAACATGTAATCCGAAATATAACGGTAGATGTGATTTAATCCTGCAGCATTGGTTAAAAATATCAAGGGATTTTTTTGATCCTTGGCTAATAAAGTAAGGGTTTTTTTGGCAATCAGCTTAAAAACCAGATTTTTTTCTTCTAAGCTCAGTTGCTGAGAACCCAATATTTCTTTGCTGATGACACTGAATGCCATTTGTTTAATTTGTTGACGAAAATTCCCCAAACCATTAAGTAAGATACCCAGCATCTTTTCCAGACGCTGATGGTACCTTTGTTCACCTTCCCCAATATTTTCCCGATACTTGGGGTAATTTTCCACGACAAATCCAACCGTTCTTAAAAGAAGGTAAATTAGGCGGGGGTTCGGTTGTTTTACTTGTTTTATCAAGTCCTCCAAAATTTCATCCAATTCCCCGGGTTGGAGAGAGATTGTTAAACGTCCTAAATAATAGGGAATCTCGCTAAATTGAAAACCCCGCACTTCCAAAGCCTGAAGCAGTTCAATTACCACATCATACCGTTGGTCAAGGGAAAGGGCAGGAATTATACGTATCAAAGCCTCTCCGGCTTTATTTCGCACCGTTTCCACTCCACTGGATTTGAGAATATTACAAAAGTGCATTGCTGTATGCAAGGCCTCTACTTTGGGATTCTCCAAGGCATATTCCAACAATATATCCACATGGATTCTTTTGCTGACCCAATCCACGGAAGTTTTTAAATTGCTTAAAAAGAGCTGGGAAATTTTCGGGTAATCCATTAAATGAAAGTCGTAATATTTTCCCCGTAAAGCTTCATCCACATCCAGGGCTTGAGCAATTTTCCACTTCAAATAGTTTTCTGCGGGGAATCTGGAGTAGTTACAATTCTCTGCTAACAGGTTATGAAGCATTTGACATAAAAGAATATCTTTAGGGAGGGAAACAAGTTTAAAATATATGGTTTCCCAGGCACATATCCTGAGAATCCGGTCCGAAGAACACACCTTTTTCAAAAGATACCGGTACAGAATAATAATGCCTTCATCTTGATCATCCGTGGGAATATATTTAGCTCCGTCAACTAAATACAGTTCAAAATTCCTTTCTTTCTCCCCTTCATACCGGTAGTATTTTAAGAGAACATCCCGGTAGCTTTTTCTTTTAGCCGGCGGGCAGGATTTAAATAAGGCCTTAATCATGGGAACCACGCTGTTGAAAATCCAGTTCCGGTGCAAGGCAATAATTTTATGATCCGGCTGGAAAAAAAGTTGCAGATAACGGTCAAATAAATCCGAGCTGGAAACATCAGGACCAGGAAGGTGCACTCCTTCAGGCAATTCTTTTCTGTACTTTTCATCAAAAACTGCAATTAATGTGCCAATCAGTTCTGCAGACTGTCTTCTGATATCATCTTCCGGATGAATCAATTGTTCATATAAAAAACTAAGAGTATCTAATTTTTGCTTTTGGGTTAGATAGGTGGAATACTCTTCAAAGATGTGCAGATAGGCACGAAGATTAGACCATTTGTCTTCGCTCCGGGCTCTTTCCAAAATGTTGTTGAGAGAAATCTCATCTCTCAGTTGGTACATGAGATTAATATTGTGATTAATGGCTAAAAATTTAAACCGGTTAATTATATCCGTCCCATGAAGCAGGGCATAATTAGCTTCTTTCTCCCCGGGGGCAATTCTTGATAAACTATCGGGATCCACATTAATTCCCCGGAAAATCAGGTAATCCTCAAAATCTTTCAGCTTTGCATATACTCTCCGGTATCTTTTTTCTTTTGCTTGGTCCACATTGTCTAATTTATGCAATATGACATCAAAGGAATCTTGTAAAGAATATATATGCATCTTATTTCCCAAGTTTTTAACGCGAAAATCAGCATAAATTAAAATCAAAGATTCCAAGGGTAAATTTTCCAGTTCCAAATCCCAGGTAGAATGATTTATGGCAATTTGACGAATATAGGTCAGGTCATACCTCTTAAACCATTCCCCGGTGTAATAATAGTGCAAGTAAGGAACTCTTTTTATTTCGTGAGTCCGGCACCCGAATTTTCCGATATCGTGCCCGGCGGCAGCCCCGGAAACCCGGCCCAAATCAATGGCCTGACCTGATTTTGCCAACTGACGGCTGATAAAAAGAGCCAAAAAATGTACTCCTAATACATGGTCCAAGGAATTATAGCCGATTACCTCTTGATTCAGTTTCATCATTTCATAAACGTAGTCTTGGTTAAATGCAGCTAAAAACCGCCGGTATTCTTGAGGATTTTCTAAATTATTCTCTTCTTTTCGGGTCAGAAAATGTAAAGGATACTTGCTTTCCCAGGAATCACCGTCTCCGGCGACTTTTAGATAATCTATCACTCCTCTTAAGGTTTCCAGGTAAAGGGAGCAAGCCGCGTTCAGCCTTTCAGATACATAAAAATCAACGGTATGGGGGAAAGATTTTCCCACTGCATACCGATAAATAAAAGGAAGCCATTTTGAAGGAGCATCATCTCCGGCAATTTCATCCATAAACTCAGCCAGAGCTTTCAGTACCCTTTCACATGTAAAATTTTTTTCATTAGCCATTGTTTCCAGGTCTTTTCGGAAACCAACATCTTCCAGCAGCCTGATGATTTTTTTTTCTTCTAAGCAGTTCTTTTTCATCCAATCCTGACATGATAACCTATGGGCGATATACTGATATAATTCCATCCAAGAGGTACCCCCATTCTATTGTCCGGAGAGAGAAAATTATTTAATTCACCTTTTCCTTGATAATTATTTTAATTAAAGTGTATTCATAAACATCTTCCACAACGGATTCTTTAACTGATTCTTCCAGTGGTTTTAGCGCAGACAAAACTGCGGGAAGCCTATCCTTGGTTACGGCAATAATTAATCTTCCCGGTTCATCGGCAATTTCTTCGGAAAGTTCACTGATGCGCAGATAAATATCTTCATATTCATCATTGCTAATCTTATATTCCAGTACGCCGGTTTCTGAAATTAGTTTTTCTGCCTCCTGGTTCAAATCCTGTTCCGAAGATACACCGAAACCGGCTATGGAAGCCTGACTTCTGTCAGCCTGGGCAAGTCTCACGTCGTTTGCCTGATGATTTTCATTGCCGTTTTTCTCATGGACTTCATTTGCATCCACACTTTTTTCTTCTGTCCCATGGGTTATACCTGTATCTGTCT
>DUPU01000202.1 GCA_012838175.1 Clostridia bacterium | reverse complement strand
GGTATTGGTGCCATTCAGGGATACCAAGACGGGACATTCAAACCTAATAACAATATTACTAGGGCGGAATTTGCTTCTATTCTGGTTAAAGCGTTCAATTTAAGCAAGGAGCAGGGTACGGTATTTAATGATACTGCCAACCACTGGGCGAAAGATAGTATCGCCACGGCAGCAGCTCATGGCATCCTTACCGGTTACAGTGCTGAGAAATTTGGTCCCAATGATCCCATCACCAGGGAGCAAATGGCGGTAATGATTACAAAAGCGGCTAAACTGGCCGGAGAAACGGCGGATATGTCCTTTACTGATTACAAAGCGGTTTCTCCATGGGCAGTGGAAGCTGTGCAGGCTGCGGTTAAAGCAAATATCATAAAAGGTTACGCAGACAATACCTTTAAACCTCAAAACAAAGCTACCAGGGCAGAGGCGGTTACCGTAATCGTTCAGGCTCTGGGACTGTAACTCTTTGATAAAAAATGCCATGCCAGGATTAATTGGCATGACACAGCATGTTAACAAAAACCGGTTTTAAGACGTAAGTCTTGAAACCGGTTTTTTGTCAATATTCCGAGGGGGTAGATTGCCGCCTATTTCAGTTTTCAAATAAGTTCTGCCCGGCCGGCCATAAATTTCAGGCCCCGTTTAACTTCCTCCTCCAACTCAGCCAGGTAGGATTTTTTGTCGGGGCTTTTCATCAGGTGAGCATAGCGGCCTTGACTTTTAATATACTCTTCTACCGGGAGAAGTTCCATCTTGCCTTTAGCTAAGAGGGAGGTGGGGTTATTAAGAGTGAGCCGGCCGTATTCCCCTTCCCATAAAAGCCAGGCGCCGGATTTAACTGCCAGGCGGCTCATTTTCACCGTATCGCTGGAGGCGAATTTCCAACCGGGATAGCAAGGGGCATGAATCTCAATATACTTGAACCCCTTGATACTTTTAGCCTTGGCTACTTTTCGGTAAAGGTCCATGGGATAAGCCAAGGAGGCTGTTGCCACATAAGGAATCCGGTGTTCCAGCATTAAAAGGGGTACATTTTTTCGATGCACCTCTTTTCCCAAGGGGGTGGTGGTGGTTATGGCATGGAGAGGGGTGGCCCCACTTCTTTGTACCCCGGTATTAGAATAGGCTTCGTTATTATAACAAAAATGAATGAAGTCATCATTTCTTTCCGCTGCGGCAGAGATTCCCTGGAGGCCAATGTCATAAGTACCTCCGTCTCCTACCCAGTTGAAGACTGTGGGTTTTTCTCCTTTTAAACGGCCTTTTTCATAAAGGGCATCCAGGGCCAGGGATAAACCTCCCGCCGAAGCCCCGGCGGAAGCAAAACAAATGTTCAGGGTAGGCAGGGAGTAGCAGGATTTGGGGAGAAGTCCGATGCTGGCCACCGCACAGGAGGGAGTCATCAGCATAATGGCATTTTCCCCCAAGGCTTTGCCTACAATGCGCAAGGCAATGGTAGAGGGACATCCGGCACAGGCGGCGGAACCAGGGAGCACGTATTCCACATCGGAAAAGTCTTTTATTTTAACGCTCATTTCAGCACCTCCATCATTTCCCGGGCTTTTTGGGCTAAATAATCTCCAGGCAGGTCTTCGCCGCCTAAACCCATAACCTGGCCTGTTATTTTGACCTGATCTTTTCGATCAAACAAAACGGATTTGGCTTCGCTGAGGAGGACACCGCCTCCCGTGCCGAAAGCATGGTTTCGGTCAAAAACTAAAAGTTTGGCGTCAGGTGGCAGTAAGCGGGACAACTCCGCCCCGGGAAAGGGGCGAAAGACCCGAAGCCTTAAACCTGTTGCCGGTATGCCTTCTTTTCTTAGAATATCCACGGCTAATTCCATTTCTGCCGCCATGGAGCCCATGGAAAGAAGAAAATATTCCCCGCCTTCCGGACGATAAACGTCAAAAAGGTCACCATGCCAGTGCCCGGTAAGTTCTTTATATTCCCGGGCATAATTTTTAATCAGTTCTCCCGCTTTAATCATATCGTCCGCCAAACGGTTTCTGAAAGGGGCATACTCGTCGGAAGGAGTAACATTGCCAAAGGTGCCGCCCCAGTCCGGATGAAGACGCCAGTCCGGTTGGAATACCGGAAGAAATTCATCAATGATTTCCTGATCCACAATCTCAAAAGGCATCATGGAATGGGAAAGAAGAAATCCGTCATAATTAACCATGACCGGTATATTAATTGCCTCCGCTACTTTATAAGCAAGAAAAATTGAATCATAAATTTCCTGGTTGGAAGCGGCATATAGTTGAATCCACCCGGTATCTCTTTGGGATACCCCATCCTGATGGTCTACATATAAGCACCAGGGGGCACAAACAGCCCGGTTCACATTGGCCATGACAATGGAGAGACGTCCCCCGGCAGCATAATGAAGAATTTCATGCATATAAAGAAGCCCTTGGGATGAGGTGGCGGTAAAAACCCGGGCTCCGACAGCAGCTGCCGCCGCTACCGCGCTCATGACACTGTGTTCCGATTCTACCGGCAAGTACTTGGCTTGGAGTTCCCCGGACCCGATATAAGCAGCCAATTTCTCAGCAACCGATGTTTGAGGAGTAATAGGGTAAGCCGCCACCATGTCCACTTTAGCTGCTTTTACCGCCAGGGCACAAGCGGCATTGCCTGTATCCAGTATTTTTTTCATTGTCCCCCCTCCTTTACCATGGTGATTGCTTTTTTGGGACACTCTACGGCGCATATGCCGCAACCTTTACAAAAATCGTAGTTAATGCTCCGGTCTTTTTTGCTGATTACCCCTTCCGGACAATAAATCCAGCAGAGAAGACAGCCGGTGCATTTTTCCGGGCTTAATACCGGCCGCTCGGTACGCCAGGTGCCGGTGGGTCCTCCCGCACCATTTGCAGGCTGGGACAGAGGGTAAACAACCGGTTTACTCATGGCACCTACCTCCTTTGATTTGCTGTACTGAGTTGTAGGCATTTTGAGCTGCCTTAAGATTAGGTGCCGCTTTTTCCCCCGGCCATTGATTCCGGATAGTTTCCGCGACCAAGTCAAAGGGAATATCTAAAATGCGGGCGAGAGCGCCCAGCATCGGCACATTAATAAAGGGTTTACCGCCAATAATGAGATTGCTTTCCAGGGCAATTCTTTCGGCATCCACCAGCCATTGGGTTTGGGCTACAGGAAGGGGACTTGTTCCATTGGATACAAAAACAGCCTCCGGGGCAAAACCGTCGGCCAATCCAATAGGTAGTAGGTTCTCGTGCATCAAGACAAGAATATCAGGCCGGTAGGACTGGGAGCGCACCTTAATGGGTTTGGAGTCAAAACGTATGGCAGCTTTTACGGCAGCGCCTCTTCTTTCCACCCCAAAAAAAGGCAGGGTCTGCACTTCACGACCTGCCTCCATGGCGACTTTAGCTAAAAGTTCCGCCAGGGTGACTACACCTTGCCCGCCCCGGCCATGAATACGCATTTCAAGCATTAAATTCGGACCTCCTTATCAGGGGAGCATATTCTTTACTGCGTTTAGATAGTGGGTAAATACAATGCCGGGCTCTTCCAAGTCCATGCACCAGCGTTTTACCCATTCCAGAACGACGTAACCCTGATAGTCGTTTTCAGATAAAATTTTAATCACATCGGCCAATGGGATATCCCCATGGCCAAACATCCGATAGCAGATTTTACCGTCCTTTACCAGAGAGTCTTTAATATGAATGTGCTTAATCCAGGGTTTTAGGGTGCTATAGGTTTCTTGCACCGGTTCCTCAAAGTAACGATAGGGATGATGCACATCCCAAAGGCATGCTAAGTGAGGATGATTAATTTTTTCCAATAATCGGGCAAGTTTGGAGGATTCAGCATAAACTCCGTTGGTCTCCAAAAGTAAAGTAACATTGTTTTTGGCCGCCTGAGGAAGGAGTTCATGCAAATTTTCCTCCACCAAGGATTCATTAACCGGTCCGGGTTCCGGATTGCGGTCTCCCAACACGCGTACATATGGAGTGCCTAAGGCTTTTGCCAAGGTGATATAGTCTGATACTTCCTTTTTGGCTTCTTCTATTTTAGTCTCATCAAAGAGAAAAGCACCAGTAGTCAGACAAGGAATCTCCAGGTTTAACCGGGTTAATTTTTTTCTAAGGGCTGGAATATTTTCCGGAGCAAAATTTTTCACATGAGGAAGATAAATTTCGCTCCCGATGCCCCTTAATTCTATACCGTCAAACCCCATATCAGCCGCAACAGTAATGATTTCTTCCCACAACCAATCAGGACATCCTAAAGTGGAAAAAGCAAATTTCATGGTAATTCCTCCTCGTTTTTATACGGTTTCAATATCGGCGGCATCCTCCAGGTTCAGGTTTTGCACCGCCATTTCCCGCAGTTTATATTTTTGGATCTTTCCGCTGGCTGTCATAGGGAATCTATCAATAAAACTAACATATTTCGGTGTTTTATGGCGGGCC
>DUPU01000201.1 GCA_012838175.1 Clostridia bacterium | reverse complement strand
GCAATCTCTTTTTCATATCCAATCCCCCGGTGAACCCGCCCAACGACCCGTCAGACCCAATTACCCGGTGTCAAGGAACTAAAATGGCAACAGGGTTTTTACCTAAAGCACCTCCTACGGCCCGTGCAGCGCGAGGTGCCCCGATTTGCTTCGCCAACCAAAGATAGGTACGGGTTTCCCCGTAAGGAATCATCTTAACTGCTTCCAAAACCTCTTGTTGAAAAGGAGTGAGACTTTTTAAGTTAATTTTATACGAAAAGTCAACCGGTTTTCCCTGAAAATAATCTATTAAATTCTGTTCCAGTCCCGGAAGATCCCCGCTTGAATCAGCGATAGGCCGGTCAATTTCCTCTCCCGGTAAAGCCGGTAAAGAAAGATAACTTATTCCGTCTTCATCCCAAATAACATTAATTTTACCCCAACCGACATTAATTTGTTTTCCCGCCAAGACCGTCCCCTCCTTTATCACAAATCATGCACATTATTCCAAATATAGTATAAAGAAAAACCTTGCTTGAAAGCAAGGCTTAACGGTTTTAAAGTTTTGGCATCAGTTGACTACTCTTTGCTAAAATATTTTACAACCCCGGAGTAAATGGCATAAGCAACCTTCCCCTGGTATTGGGGATCATTAAGCATTTTTTCTTCCTGAGGATTAGATATAAAACCAACCTCCACCACTATGGTGGGCATAGTCAGCTGTCTTAAAATATACGCCCCGGTATGAGGCTGGGCCTGCCTTTTTGTGTTTTTTAGAATTCTTACCATTTCCTGCTGTACGGATACGGCCAGTTTTTTCCCCTCTTCTGAACCAGGATGGTAAAAAGTTTGCGCCCCGGACCAGCGGGAAGACTGAATGGCATTACCTTGAATACTGATAAAAATATCCGCTTGATGTTTTTCCGCCAAAGCGATCCGGGCATCCAAGTCTGCTTTTTTCTTACTGCTGAAACATTGGTCGTCTTCCCTTGTCATAACCACAATGGCTCCGCCCTGACTTAAATACTGGCATAATCTTTTGGCTACAGCCAAATTAATGTTTTTCTCCAAAACGCCTGAAGGTCCTACCGCCCCAGGGTCAATCCCTCCATGACCTGCGTCCACCACTATTACCTTATTGGCTACTGCCCAGGAAATAGCATCCGTATCCCGATACGAATAATGAAAGGACATATAAAAATAGCCCATTATTCCCAATACTATGCCCACAATTAAGACAGGAATCAAAAACACGGGTATCTTAATCGCCCGAAAAAATAAAAAATGCATTAAAACACCCCCTGACCATTCCTTATATTATTATGCGGTCAAGGGGTGAGATAGACTATTGCCGTCCACATTCCCCGGCTTCTCCTTTAAGAATTTCTATACCGTGGGGGAGAGCCGGAATAATCATCTCCAGACATTCCCGCACCGCCTTAGGACTGCCGGGCAGGTTTATAATGAGAGTCGCTCCTCTTATTCCGGCAACTGCTCGGGAAAGCATCGCTTTAGGTGTTATTTTCAAACTATTCCAGCGCATGGCTTCGGCAATGCCGGGAGCAAGCCTGTCTACCACGGCCAGGGTAGCCTCCGGTGTTACATCCCGGGGAGAAAATCCCGTTCCCCCGGTGGTAAACACCAAATCTAAGCTTTTTTCATCAGCATATTCCTTTAACTTCTCTTCCAGAAGTGCTTGTTCATCAGGCACAACGGCATAGGCGGCAACTTCACCGCCAATGGATTTAACCAATTCTTCAATCACCGGTGCACTTAAATCTTTTCTATCTCCCTGAGAGCCCTTGTCGCTTGCCGTAATAATACCAACTTTAATCATGGGAAATTACCTCCACCTCATCTCCTACTTTCACCGGTCCGCCCCGGAGGACTTTAATAAAAATACCTTCTCGGGGCATCACACAGTCTCCCGCCTGATAGTAAATAGCACAGCGGTTGTGGCATTCTTTACCGATCTGGGTAACCTCTCCGATTACATCTTTGCCTATCCGAAGCCTTGTCCCAACAGGCAGTGAAACCAAGTCTATTCCTTGAGTAGTGAGGTTTTCCGCAAAATCTCCCGGATGCACATCCAACCCTTTTGCCTGCATTTTCTCAATGCTTTCCAGAGCTAACAGGCTGATTTGGCGATGCCAGGGACCCCCGTGGGCATCTCCCCTCAGCCCGAAATCCTCGACCAACACACCTTGTCCTACGTTTTTTTTCCGGGTTCCCTTTTTTTCACTGGTGCATACTGCAACTATTTTTCCCATATGCATTCTCCCTTCCGGATAAATTCTCCGCTTTTTCCCCCGGACTTGCTGATTAACCGGATATTGCCCAGCACCATTTCTTTGTCTACGGCTTTACACATATCGTAAATTGTTAATGCCGCAACAGAAACTGCCGTAAGAGCTTCCATTTCCACACCGGTTTTTCCTGTAAGCTTAACCCTTGCTTCTATTTCTATTTTGCTTTCTTCTTCATTAATTAAAAATGACATATCAATTCCGGATAACATCAGAGGATGGCACATGGGAATCAAATCAGGAGTTTTTTTAGCTCCCATAATCCCTGCCACTTGTGCAACCGCCAGAACATCCCCTTTGGCAATCCCTCCTTCTTTAATTAAAGAAAGGGTTTCCGGTTTCATAATAACCTCTCCCCGGGCTACAGCAACCCGTACCGTATCCCCTTTTTCACTGACATCAACCATTTTTGCCCGGCCCTGACGATTAATATGAGTTAAACCATTCAAGATTTTTCCTCCTCTGAATCATAAATGCATTCCACATCCCAGTTCTCACCTACCCAAAGTCCCAGCACGCGTACCCCTAAACCCCAATTCTTGATAACATCTATTCCCTTATTTATTTGCCTAGTATGCATTTCTTGAGGGCCGGGGTTAGCGGCACAGTCATAGTGACCTACCAGAGCTACAGTTTTGGAATGATGCCCTGAGGTTGAAATCAAAACCTTGCTTTTAATTCTTTCTATTTCCGCCAAGGTACCTTCGCTTAAAACCTTATCAGCTCCCGGTTCCGTGACGGAATCTACATAATCCGCCTGGAGAGAGTCTTTCATCCATTTTAACACAGGGAATTGCACCCGACCGTCAATACAATTTATTACCGTAACAAATCTTCCATGGCCCATGATAACCCCTCCCATATAATTTCTTAAACGAATTAGTATTCTCTGCTTATATAATGATTTCCTTCTTAAGAATTTTTACTATAAGATTAGGCTTTTTAAGATTAGAATAATAAAATTTTTAAAATTTAATCATTTTTATATCTATCCAACTTAGGTTATGATATAACTATGTATAAAGCAAGGATTCAAGGGGATGGAGTAAAATGGGGACAAAAATGGTTAAAAAATATGCCCTGATTGTGATTACTTTAGCATCATTTCTCACTCCTTTTATGGGAAGCGCCATTAACCTGGCCATACCGGCCATTGGCAGAGATTTCAACAGTAATACGATTATCTTAAGCTGGGTAGCCACCAGTTATATCCTGGCATCTGCTGCTTTTTTAGTACCTTTTGGCCGCTTGTCAGATATCATCGGCAGAAAAAGAATTTTTTTAATAGGGATAACTGTCTTTTTTATCTTTACTTTTTTATGCGGCTTAGCCTGGTCCATACAAGTACTCATCATTTTTCGCATAATACAGGGCGTTGGTTCGGCAATGATTTTCAGTACCGGTATGGCTATCCTTTCCTCCGCCTTTCCTCCTCAGGAACGAGGAAAGGTTTTGGGTATTAATGTGGCCACCGTATATGTTGGTTTATCTTTAGGACCGGTTCTCGGCGGAACCCTAAACCATCACTTCGGATGGCAGGCCATATTTTTCTTTACATCCATTATTGCTCTGGTCGTGATTATCATTTCTTCAAAATTAAAAACCGACTGGACAGGATCATCCGGGGAAAGCTTTGATTATATAGGTTCCTTACTTTATATCATTGGTTTTATTTCTTTTATGTACGGGATCTCTTCCGTTACCACGGAACCGGCGGCTAAAGCTGTTTTACTGGCGGGATTTGTCCTGTTAATTGTCTTTGGGTTTTATGAAATGAGAATCAAATATCCTGTTCTGAATCTATCCTTATTTAAAAACGTTACCTATGCATTTTCCAACCTAGCCGCATTAATTAATTATAGTGCCACTTTTTCTTTGGGTTTTCTACTCTCTCTTTATTTTCAGGAAATTCAAGGATATGATTCTCAAATAACAGGAATGATTCTCCTTGCTCAACCGGTAATTATGGCAGTTCTTTCACCTATTACGGGAGCCCTTTCCGACCGGGTGGAACCTAGAATATTGGCCACCCTGGGAATGGCAATTACTACCTTAGGATTATTCTTTTTCTGTTTCCTTAGCCAAAATACCTCCGTACCATTGATTGTGATAAACCTTGTTTTCTTAGGAACAGGATTTGCCCTGTTTTCCTCACCTAACAGCAACGCTGTCATGGGGTCGGTAGAAAAACGCTACTATGGTATAGCCTCTTCAACCCTGGGCACAATGAGATTGACCGGTCAAGCTGTGAGCATGGCCATTGTCACTCTTCTCATGACCATCTACTTAGGAAACGCCGAACTAACACCCGCTTTAAGGAGCAATCTCATGACCTGTACCAAAGCATCTTTTGCAATTTTTTCTCTCATCAGTTTCGGCGGCATTTTTGCTTCATGGGCCAGAGGAAAAAGGGCAAAAAAAATAGCGGAAGCCCGCTAAATATCTTTACCCTATATTTTTCTTTATATCAATCCAACTTAAGTTTTCCTATCAAAGCATTTACATCGTCGATTCCTTTATTAATTAAATATTCCTCTATTCCCTGAATTATATCCAACATTATCCTTGGCTTAATAAAATTACCCAAACCGACTGCCACTGCATGGGCTCCTGCTAATAGGAACTCAATGGCATCCTCTGCCCTGAAAATCCCCCCCATTCCAATTACCGGAACCTTAACTGTTTGTGCCACCCGCCAAACCATATACAGTGCCACCGGCTTAATGGCAGGCCCTGTTAACCCTCCTATAATATTACCCAATACCGGACGCTGGGTCTGAATATCAATAGCTATCCCCGTTAAGGAGTTAATTAAAGATATGGCATCCGCTCCGGCACCTTCCACAGCCAGAGCCATTTTAGTAATATCTGTAACATTAGGCGACAACTTTACAATTAACGGCAAGGAATTGCGCTTCTTTACATTAGAGGT
>DUPU01000200.1 GCA_012838175.1 Clostridia bacterium | reverse complement strand
GCTGCATGTTCAATTAATCCTATCATCGCCGGAGTGGCATAAACATCTATGCTTCCACTGCCAAATTTACGGGCTGTAT
The DNA here is from genome assembly GCA_012838175.1 of Clostridia bacterium. Taxonomy (GTDB): domain Bacteria; phylum Bacillota; class Dehalobacteriia; order Dehalobacteriales; family Dehalobacteriaceae; genus DUPU01. The sequence continues at coordinate 9,007 of DUPU01000200.1, read as the reverse complement.
TGTTTTCCGTCACTATATCCTTTGCTTCTCCTAACAGCCCTACCTTCAAATTATAGTCCATTTTAGCCCCTCTTTCACATAATCTACGAAATTAATAAACAATTATATTTTCCTACAGGCATAGGTCAATCAAAGGAAGATCAGTGGGGAAATCGCACCATGGCATCTGTCATCTTAGCAACACGGGCCATTTCTTTTACGTCGTGAACCCGAACAATATCTACTCCTTTGGCAATTCCCAAAGCCACGGTAGCTGCTGTTCCTTCTACCCGGTCTGCAAGGGGCAATTCCAAAACTTCCCCAACAATCCTTTTTCGTGACGTCCCCAACAGCACAGGCTTACCCAATGATTTAAATTCATCTAAACGGTTCATCACTTCCAGGTTCTGTTCCAAATTCTTGCCAAACCCAATACCGGGATCAACAATAATTTTATCCGGATTAACACCGGCGGACTCGGCAATTTCTATGCTTTTTCTTAAAAAAAACAAAATATCACCCATTAAGTTCTCATATTCCGTACCATTCTGATTATGCATTAAAACTACCGGGCAATCATATTCCGCTGCCAACTGAGCCATCTTCTGATCATATTGAAATCCCCAAATATCATTTAGGATAGAAGCCCCTGCCTCCATAGCCTTTCTGCCTACTTCAGCTTTATAGGTATCAATGGAAATAGGAACGTTAATTTCCTTGGATAAAGCTTCTATAATAGGGATTACCCTGGCAATCTCTTCTTCGGCACTTATCATTTGATAACCCGGCCGGGTAGATTCCCCACCTACATCAATAATATCTGCCCCTTCTTCCACCATTTGACAAGCCCGTTTCAATGCCGTATCTAATTGATTATATTTTCCCCCGTCGGAAAAGGAATCGGGAGTTATATTCAGTATCCCCATAACCAGGGTTCTTTCCCCCAGGACCAAAGGGCCGTTTTTACAGTCAATTTTCTTAATACCGTCACTTATCATATTATTCATGAGTATTTCCAATTCTTGAGACAAACGGGGCAATCCAAATTGCTGTGCTTTTAATTTGGTGATTAAATTTTTGAATTGCTTGAGTGTTCCCATTAAAAGAGCTGATGAGTTTCCTGCCTTATTTATCAAAACATCCCGATGGATGGCACACTCACCCCCCTTGGACAGCATTTCCTGTTTCAGAATATGCGCCGCCGGGTCTGATAAATTTTCTACCATTACTGTAAAGAACAGGGCTTTAGGTTCCATTAACCTTAAACCCCCGGTGCTAGCCCCTGTTTCATTTAAAAACTTTTTCGCAGTTTGGCGATTATTAATAGAAACAATCCTCGTATTAAATCCCATAATAATTCTCCTTTTTTAAATTCTAATAAAGAAGCTTTTCCTTTGTTTCCATATTTGCCAATCTATTACACTTACTTCTTGCTCCGCAATTTTTACAATTGCGGGACAGCTTGTCCGCCCGAAACAAAAGCCCTCCTATGCCTTTGGCACATGGATTCCTGTGGGCACGAATCGCCCCTAAAACAAGCTCTATTTCATGGGCTTTAAACCCCACATCCTCCAGAATCGGTTTAGCCAAAACCGCTCCTTCTTCCGCGTGGTCCAAAGCAGGATCTAAGTATTGCTTCCACCGGCCAATGTCATGAAGGAGAGCCGTTGCATAGATCAACTCCTTAGCATGATCCATGGTCATGTCCTCAAAACCCGACAAAATCCGGTCTCTGCTCTTTTCCAGGTACAATATATAGTAAATGCGCGCTACATCCAAGGCATGCTGCCACTGATGACAGCAGAATTCCCGGTTTTTTTCATGCTGTTCATTGAGTTTTAAATAAACACCAAAATCCGGGTGTGATAGAATTGCCTGTACACGTTCCATGGACCGGCCCCCCTTATTTGAAGATAATTATAATATATCCGGGAGGGTTTAGTAAATGCAAAGTTCCGAAATCCATATGTTCTATTTAATCAATAAATATAGAGACATCTATAAATATAAGATGTCTCCGCCTAACAATAACTACAAAATAGCTATTAAATTTTTCTGCATTAAACTATTACAATAAGCTTACTTTTAAAAATAGATTTTTATCTCCCTCTTGGCACTGTCCGGTGAATCTGCCCCATGAATAATATTTCGACTGATATCTGTGGCAAACATTCCCCTAATTGAACCAGGATCCGCTTTCTTAGGGTCGGTAGCTCCGATAATACTTCGGGCAGCTTGCACCGCATCAAACCCTTCCCACACCATGGCCACAACCGGTCCGGACATGATGTATGCCACTAAATCATCAAAAAAAGGTTTTCCCACATGCTCTTTGTAATGTTCATAAGCCATTTCTTTAGTAACATTCAGCATTTTTAGGGCTGATAATCTTAATCCTTTTCTTTCGAACCGGGAAATAATCTCCCCTACTAAATTACGTTGTACCCCGTCGGGTTTGATCATAACAAAGGTTTGTTCCACCCAGTTCCCTCCTCATGCCGAAAGTGAAATTAATAACCGGAAGAATCTCACCGCCGGGAATATTATTTCCGGGAGGTTCCGGTTTATCCGGATTGTCAAAAGACTTCATCAATTGGGCAAACTCTTCTGCTTCCAGGGTTTCCTTATCCATTAATGCTTTTGCCACCGCATGCAACCGGTCCATATTGTTTTCCAGCATGGTTCTGGCTTTGCTATATGCTTCATCAATCATACGGCGGGCTTCTTTGTCTATGGAATAAGCTATCGCCTCAGAATAATTCCGTTCTTGGGAAATATCCCGGCCTAAAAAGACCTGTTCCTGTCTCCGGCCAAAAGTCAATGGACCCAGTTCCTCAGACATCCCATACTGGGTAATCATTCTACGTACTATTTCCGTAGCCCTTTCCAAATCATTTTGAGCCCCGGTACTTACTTCCTTTAATACCAAAGCTTCCGCCATCCGGCCTCCTAACAGCATCACAACTTGATCCTGCATTTGGGATTTTGTTACATAATTCCGGTCTTCTTTCGGGAGAAGAAGGGTATAACCTCCCGCCCGTCCTCGCGGAATAATAGATACCTTATGCAAAGGATCTGTGGTGGGTAAAAGATAAGCTATTACCGCATGGCCTGCCTCGTGATACGCCACCAGTTTCCGTTCATAATCGCTGATGACGCGGGATTTCTTCTCCGGGCCGGCAATTACTCTTTCTACTGCATCTTCCATTTCATCCATATTTATTTCTTTTTTGTTGCGGCGGGCTGCTAAAAGTGCAGCTTCATTAACCAGATTGGCTAAGTCCGCTCCGGTAAAACCCGGCGTGCGCCTGGCTAAAACCTCGATATCAACATCATTACCTAAAGGTTTTCCCTTAATGTGTACCTTAAGAATTTCTTTCCGACCTAAAATATCCGGCACATTCACCGTTATCTGCCGATCAAAACGTCCCGGGCGTAATAAAGCGGGATCGAGAATATCCGGTCTGTTGGTAGCTGCTATTACGATAATACCCTCGTTAGCAGCAAATCCATCCATTTCCACCAAAAGCTGGTTTAAGGTTTGTTCTCTCTCATCGTGTCCGCCGCCTAAACCGGCCCCCCGCTGTCTACCTACCGCATCTATTTCATCAATGAAAACAATACAGGGAGCGTTCTTTTTTGCCTGTTCAAAAAGATCCCGTACTCGGGATGCCCCCACACCTACAAACATTTCCACAAAATCAGAACCGCTGATGCTAAAAAAAGGAACCCCGGCCTCACCTGCCACTGCCCGTGCCAATAATGTCTTCCCGGTACCCGGAGGACCATAAAGCAAAACACCTTTGGGGATCTTAGCCCCTAACTGGCTGAATTTCCGCGGCATCTTCAAAAATTCCACCACTTCTTCCAGTTCTTCCTTAACTTCGTCCACCCCCGCCACATCGGCAAAGGTTACCTTTTTCTTCTCATCGGTATGCAGTTTTGCCCGACTTTTACCAAACTGCATTACCCGGCTGCCTCCACCTTGAGTCTGCTGCATCATAAAAAAGAATAACCCTACCAAAAGCAGCACCGGTAAAAGGGCTGACAAAATACCTGCCCACCAAGGCGGTCCAGGTTCTTTCTCATAATTTATCGTTACCCCTTTTTCATCCAGAGATGCGACTAAATTGGGATTATTAGGAACCGTTACGGTAAACTTTTTTCCGTTTTTTAATGTGCCATCTATGATATACTCAATCTCTCCTGCTGTAATATTAACTTCCGTGACATTACCGTTATCAACCTGCTTCACAAACTCGTTATACTTTAATTCCTCGGCCTTTTGCACCGGTTCTGCAGTCCATTGATACATAGTCACGGCTATTAGAACAATCAGCACATAGATGGCAAGATTTTTAAAAATTCGGTTCAAACACGTTACACTCCTCTCGATACAATGCAAAATTCATCCCAAAAGGGGAAATATTTTCATACTAAGTCATTGTATCATAATTTATTTGTATTTTCAAACAATGCTATTTATGTCCAAAACACTTTTTTACCGTGATGATTACAGCTTTTTTATCCGTTGTGGAGGCCTCCGTCCCCTCTCCGGTGCGGTAACCGGCCACCCATATTATTTCATCCCCGGAAAGTATTATGGGTATCCTCTCCCTGTTTTCAGGCGGTATTTTCTCGTCAATAAAAAAATCTTTAACTTTTTTTCTTCCTTTCATCCCTTTAGGACGAAAACGATCACCCGGATAACGATTTCTAATAAACAAAGTATGCTTTAATACCTTCATCTTAAAAGCACGGGTATACTTTTCTTTAGGGAAACAGGGGTCCGGCCAATCTGTAGTTCTTACCGAAACTTGGATATCCAGCTCAGGTACGTAAGTAATGCCCGGTACATTTAGCGGCACCGGATCTACCGATTTCTGTTTTTGACAGGAGGCTTTTTTCCTGCTGAAAATCAGCTTTCCGCCCTCTAACCTGACATATATAGGGCCGGGCAAAGATATTCTTTTCCCCGGTTTTAATCCTAAGATTTCTTCCGTATGATCAAAACTAAGATACCCCTGCTTACCGGTAAAATCATCCGCCGCTTGCCTGATAAGGCGCCGCTGCAGGGCCGGATGAAAAGCTTTAACTTTTGAATAATCCATGCTCACCTGATCCCTATCGGTGACAATGTTCAGTTGCTCCTTTACCGCCCGGGTAAAATCATGGAGGAACTCATTCTCCCAACGGCAGATATCTGCTGTTCTAACTAATGCCTCTACAATGCGGGGATTATATTGTTCTAAAAAAGGAATTAAATGCAGCCTCACCTGATTGCGGGTATAAATACTCTCATTATTAGAAGAATCCCATCGATATTCTAAATTATTTTCCCGACAATATGTCATAATCTCAGCCTTTGTTACACCTAACATGGGACGAATTAGATTGCCTTCTCGGGGAGAAATCGATGCCAACCCTTCCGGGCCGGCTCCCCTAAGAAGATGAAGAAGTAATGTCTCCGCTTGATCATTGGCATGATGGGCTGTAACAATTGCATCTGCACGCAAATTCTGTGCTACCCTTTGCAAAAAATCATAGCGCAGGGTTCTTGCTCCTTCTTCCGGTGATACGCCGGTTTTTTTGAGATATAAGGGAACATCACAAGTTTCAACTGTACACTTTAATCCCATTTCACAGGCTTTTTTTGCCACAAAGGAAGCTTCTTCGTCTGATTCCGCCCCACGAAACATATGATTAAAATGGGCCACATGGATCTCTACTCCCCAGTCTCTTAACAACTCCAGCAATGCATGAAGCATGGCTATGGAATCCGGACCGCCGGAAACAGCAGCTATAAGGGTATTTCCAGGAGAGATTAGACGATATTTTTTTATAGCATGTATCATCTTCTTTTTCATCTAAACTTTTCCTATTCCATAAATTGTTCATTATTATAAAATCAGGGAATCCCTGTGTGATGACAGCTTTAATTTACCACAATTTTTACATCTAGTTAAAGAAAACACGGTTTATTACCGTGTTTTTTCTTCATAATATACCATTTTCCTTTTATTATGGCCAGTTTTTATTTTTCATAGTCCTCCACTAATACAACCAGGGCAGAAACATCGTCCCGGGGCTTTCCCCCTCCAAAGTTAATGGCATTCTTTACTAATGACTCAGCTATCTTATCAGGATCTCTTTCTGTACTGTTCTCAATAATCCTGGAAATCCAAAGCTCTGCATCTTCCATTTTGTGTCCTGTATCCAGTAAACCGTCGGAGGCAAGGACAATTATATCTCCGGGATAAATAACCTCTTTTATGGTTTCCGTTTCTAACGTCTGTAATATGCCCATAGGTAGACTGGAGGTTTTCACGATTTTCACCCCGTCTTTATTCTTCACAAAACTGGGGCCGGCACCAATTTTAATAAAGTCAGTTTCTCCAGAATATAAGTCAATAATACAAATATCAAGAGTAGCAAAGGTTTCATCATTAGAGCGAAGCATTAAGACCGAATTAATGGTATTAATAGCCACCTGTTCATCAAAACCGGTGTCCAGGAGTTTTTCCAGAAGATTTAAGGAAGTGGCCGACTCAAAGGCGGCACTTTCTCCTACACCCATTCCGTCGGAAAGCATTAAAACCTGCTTTCCGTCGGAAAGCAAAATGCTATTAGTTGAATCCCCGCATATATCATTCTCATCTCTTGCCACTTGATACTTCCCAATCCTCAATTTATACCCCCCCGAGGCCAGCATGCGAAAACAACAAACTTTAACACCTGTATCCACGGAGCAATTGGATTGAAAAACCTGATAATCCATACCGATCAAACGGGAAACAACAGAAGGCAGAATATTCCGGCATTCATCAACTCCGGGACAGGAATGCATTTCTAAGGTCAATTCTAATGTTTTCTCTCCTACTTCTCCAAGAATAACTTTATCCACAAAAAACCCCTTATTTGCTAGGGCTTTGGCAAGCTGCGCCTCTAATAATTGTCGGGATGAACTGTAGTTTTTAACTTCATTAAGCATCTTATTAATAATTTGGGCAGATCCGGTTAATTGGTTTGCTACCAAGTTTCTGGTATTTTCCTTGTAACGCTGCCAGTAATAATTCTTTTGATATAGTTCATATAAGCAATTTACCGCCGCCAACATTTCTCTGGCATGGGAACACCTTTTACGCAAGGTAGGTGGCATATCCTTGATTCCGGCAAAGCCATTGGCTTCAATATGGGTAAATAAGTTCATAACGGTCCTGTATGTTTGATAAAAATCTTTTTCCCAGCATACCTTATACAAGCTGCAATCCTGGCATACCCGAGCGGAAATTCGGTGTAAAAGAGAATTTATATTATGATCCTCTACTACATCCGTGTCCCCTGCCAACTGTTCCAAAGTGCACGCGATTTCATCAAACACTTTGCTCATATCTTTTAATCTCTGCAAGGTCATGTTCCTGATGCCCTCTTCTTTCCGGGACTTTTCCGCCCATCCTAAACCAAAATTAAACAGCCTCCCCACTTTTAACAACCAATTTTTCGGCACCAAAAGAAAAATAACTGCCGCCGCAATAGAAGCCGTCAGGGAGGAAAGAATCAGTTGGGTGTTCAGTAAGTAAAGAGCCAGCAGAAGGTTGCCTAAGAAGAAACCCATTACCACACCAATGCGCCCAAAACCGTTAAAAGCACCGGCCAATAAACCGGAAAAGGCATAAATACCTATTACCGACGGAGCTATCATCTCTGATAAACTGGGCACTACCCCCACCAAAGCGCCTATTCCGGCTCCGGTTCCCCCTCCGCCTAAAAAAGCAGCCAGAATTACTAAAAATCGACTTACGACACTTCCCAACTCAATATTGGCCACATTCCAGGTACCTATACCCATAATCAGCCCAATCACGGCCACAAAAATACAAACAACCTCATCGCCTGCCAGCCGGTCTAATAATCGACGGTTTCTAATAACTCCGTGCACAACCAGAAAAACTAACGACAAGCCTGCTGCAAACAAGCTTTCGAATACCACCGACATAATCAAATACTCAGAAGCATGTCCAAAAAACAAAGCGATTCCTTTAACCACAATAATTGAAGTGAGAACCAAGGCCGGAACCTGAATCCATTGCCCCTCAGCAGCCACAGAATAACATAGAAAGATTACTGCCAATAATAAGATTACTCCCAGGTTTAAATAAAGTTGTTCCCCTGATAATATAGTTAATAACCCTATACATACAGGAAGCACCTGGAATAAGGCTTGTTTCCTGTCACTACACGCTACAGCTGCGAAAAAAGCCGGACCGAAAGGGAGAAGACTTCCCAACACCTGGGCTCGGCTTAACAAAAAACCAACTCCTGCAAAAAAAATCATTTCCGGGAGAAAAGTTGATAACTCCTGGAAAGACCCGTAAGGTATTTTGAATTTTAAATTTAGATTTTTCAGCCTTTTTCTTTTTTGAGAATGCAGAATGTTTACCTGTGTGTTTTCTGACATGTCACCACGCCCCTGTTTTTATTCAATCCATCAGAAAGCCTGTTTTTCCGATAGATCCAAATGAAAGCAAGGATCCCCCCTAAAAAACCTTTTTTCCGTGCACTGCAAAACTTCTAATGGATATTGCACTGGATAATCATCGGGAGTTCAGGGGGCCAAGTTTCTTTATGTGTTTCATTATAAAATACAGGGCACAAGAAACTTGTCAGATTAAACAAAGGTAAAATATCAACTTTGCGACCATCTTTTTTGTATTGTACATTCAATTTACCTTTTTCAACACAAAAACACGGAAACAGTTTACTGCTGTTTCCGTGTTTTTATTTATGGTGACCCGTAGGGGATTCGAACCCCTGAAACTGCCAGCGTGAAAGGCTGGTGAGTTAAGCCGCTTCTCCAACGGGCCATATATGGTAGCGGTGACTGGATTTGAACCAGTGACACCACGGGTATGAACCGTGTGCTCTGACCAACTGAGCTACACCGCCTTAATTCGTTACTTTTAGATTATGCCTGAACAAGTGAAAAATGTCAATACATATTAACAGGTTTTTTACTCAAAAAAAATTC
>DUPU01000025.1 GCA_012838175.1 Clostridia bacterium | reverse complement strand
CGATGGAAAGGTATATCCTTCCGTTTTTTCTGCGGGATTGTTTAAGGTTCAAAAAAAAATAAGAGAAAGCTTTTCAGGGTCAAATTTCCTCAGCTGTTAGAAACCGATTTAACAGTATTGGAGATTAAAGGAAAAAGGGTAAATGTGGGAAATACCAAAGTACTGGTCAGAGACATGGGCCCGGGAGGATTATGTTATATTTCTAACATAAAATTACCTCCGGAAAAAGATTTGATTTTGCAATTTGTCGGGCATTTATTGGGAACAGAAATAAAAGTGCGCGGCTATACAGTTTGGGCGGAGGAAATTGACCATAATTTACATAAATATGGAGTGCAGTTTACCATTGATGATGATGAAAAAGCGGAGCTGTTCAGGATACTGAATCAAGTTCAAATAAAAATGAGAAAAAATATTTTGTTTGCGGAAGGTAGTTTTGTCTCAGTTGTTCCGGCGGCTTATTTTAAAATAATCAAGGAAGATGAAAGGGGAGGGGGTTGACACAGCAACACCCTCCCTTTGATTTTATTCCCATTCGATGGTGGCCGGAGGCTTCGGACTTATATCATAACAGACCCGGTTTACATGGGGCACTTCTTTTAAAATGCGATCGGTAATTCTCAAGAGTACCGGCCAGTCAATTTGAGCAATGTCGGCTGTCATGGCATCAACGGTGTTTACGGCTCGAATAATCACCGGGTATTGGAAACTCCGGGCACCGTCTTTAACACCGACGGACTTAAAGTCCGGGACAACGGTAAAATACTGCCAAACCTTTTTATCCAAACCGGCCTTGGCAAACTCTTCCCGTAAAATAGCATCGGATTCTCTAACAGCTTCCAGACGTTCCTTGGTAATGGCACCCAGACAGCGCACGCCTAGACCCGGACCGGGAAAGGGCTGTCTGTAAACCATGGATTCCGGCAGACCTAATTCCAAACCGCAGGCTCTCACTTCGTCTTTAAAGAGGTGATAAAGAGGTTCTACCAGGGAAAAATTCAAATCTTCAGGCAATCCGCCCACATTATGATGGGATTTCACAACCTGGGCCGTCTTAGTGCCGCTTTCCACGATATCAGGGTAAATGGTTCCCTGGGCGAGAAAATCTATTCCCTCCAGTTTCCGGGCTTCTTCTTCAAACACCCGGATAAATTCCGCACCGATAATTTTTCTCTTTTGCTCCGGGTCGGAGACGTTTTCCAGCTTTTTTAGGAACCGCTCACTAGCATCAACGTAGATAAGGTTTGCCTCCAATTGGTTTTTAAATACCTCAATCACCGATTCCGATTCGCCTTTGCGCATCAGGCCGTGATTGACGTGAACGCAGACTAACTGTTTTCCGATGGCTTTGATCAGCAATGCTGCCACCACGGAACTGTCCACACCCCCGGACAAGGCCAGGAGGACCTTTTTATCCCCAACCTGTCTTCTAATCAATTCAACTTGGTCGGCTATGAAACTCTTCATATTCCAGTTGGCCTCGGCCTGACAGGTATCAAAGACAAAGGATTTGAGGATGTCCTTAATTTCTTCATCTGTTTCCGGCCAACGGTCGATTTTCCTGTCACACTTGGCTGATTCATGATTGACGGCCAGTAAGGGATAACCGGCTTCGTAAATGCCGTGATTGACGTCAATTTTCACTCCCTCAACCACATTGTTTTTGCCCCCGTTTATTATAATGCCTTTTATGTTGGGTAATATGGAAAGCTTTTCCGGTGAAATATCATGAGGGTGAATTTCGCTATAAACACCAAGGCTGCGCACTTTCCTGGCAATATCGGTATTCTTTTCGCTGCCCAAATCCAAAATGACAATCATATCCTGCTTCATCTTGTCCTCCTGAAAATTTTATTTATTAACGATTATAGCATTCCCGGATTAACCCCACAAGAAAATATAAACAAAGGGAAGGAAAAAATTCCAAGCAGACTCAGGAATCTGATAATATCTTGTAAAGTTTTAATATAATCCTGGCTTCCAGGAATATTTAGTACATGGAGGTTAAAATGTTTGCATTGACCCAGTCTATAAAAAAAGAAAGACGTAGATTTAGCATTAATAAGACGGCGTTGTTAATAATAAGTTTTGTTTTTTTGTATTTTTTCGTGGCCGTTGGGTTACCTTTTTTATCGCAGCTAGCAGGATTTTCTGAGGAGCATCAAGTGATTATTGATGAAAAAATTGAGGCAGGAGCCTGGTTTTATATTTTTGTTGAAAAAATAAATACGGATATTGAACCGCGCATAAGTGATACCATGCGTTTTACTCCCGGCATGCAACAGAATGATGAATAATGATGAATAATAAAGAACGGGTATTTATGTGAGAAGGGTTTATGATAAAATTTTTTGTTAAGAAACCAAAAAGCAAAGAAATTATGAAAAAATCAGGGTGATACTGCAAAAGGGCTGCATTAAAGGGTGAGATTAATTAAAAGCTGTAAAGAAAAAGCGCTGGGGACGGTTATTTTGATATACCGTCCCCAGTCTTACTTAGAACTTAATTACACGGGGTTCGGCTGTGAATGAGTAAAAGGTAGCGGTAGCATCCTTTAGATATAAAACTTCTGTATTGTCATCATCTGCTTTATATAAATCTTGTAATTCCGGATATTGATCCAACATGTGCTTTTTTGCTTCAATCCTTTCATCTCTAACAACGGTAGCTGTAATACGGATCCATTCCACGCCGTCAAAGGCACTGATTTCAATTTTGGGGTTGGCCTGCATCTGCTTGGAAACATCTTTCACTTTGCCGGTTTGGATATAAAGTTTATCCTCAAATAGATCTATCGTACCGAAAGGGCGTACTCTGGGCTGGTCCCCGTCAATAGTTGCCAGGTAATATGTTTTGCATTTTTTTAAAAAATCATAGACTTCCTTCATAAAAATACCTCCTAATAATGTATTTTTAACTTTAATTATATCACCATATATATCACCAAAATAAGAATAGGACAGAGGGATGGAGTTGCTGTGGGAGGCTTTAAGACCACTCTGGTTGAAAAAAACTGGTTGACAGAGGAATGAAGCTGTTGCCAACTCTTTCAATACTCGTCAAAAGGTTGACAAGGAGACAAAGATATGGGAAATAAAGCAAAATGCTGCCTTTGTGACGCAAAAAAACAATCGGTAAAACCCTCTACCGGTAGAATCTGATAAAGATTATTTTGTGTATGTTGTGTATGTTTAAAATAAATTCGCCTGTGTGATAAATAACCGAAAAAGTCGATAAAACTCATCCTTGTGTCAACCCTCGGAT
>DUPU01000199.1 GCA_012838175.1 Clostridia bacterium | reverse complement strand
GTGAGTCCGAAGAAAATATTAAGAGTTCACTTAAATGGTTGGGCATCGATTGGAACGAGGGTATTGACGTGGGAGGTCCCCATGAGCCTTATCGGCAAACTGAGCGTTTGGAGCTGTACCAAAAAGCCGCAGAACGGTTGATTCGTGATGGATATGCATATTATTGTTACTGCACCGAGGAGGAATGTGAAGCTGAACGGCAGGAATTAATTGCCCGGGGCGAGACTCCCCGTTATTTAGGCAGGTGTAGGGATCTTACCCAGGAAGAGAGAAGACTGTTTGAAGCTGAGGGGAGAAGACCGGTGATACGTTTCCGGGTACCGGACAATTACACCATTACCATAGAAGATATGGTGCGGGGTGAGGTATCTTTTGACACAGAAGGTATGGGAGACTATATCATTGTAAAATCCGACGGGATTCCCACCTACAATTTTGCAGTAGTTTTGGATGATGCCGATATGGGCATAACCCATGTAATTAGAGGTGAGGAACATTTATCAAATACTCCCCGGCAAATTTTAATCTATCAGGCCTTGGGGCTAAAAATACCTAAATTTGCACATATTTCTTTAATTTTAGGTCAAGACCGATCCAAAATGAGCAAAAGGCATGGGTCAACTTCTGTGGTTGCTTATCGTCAGCAAGGCTACTTACCGGAGGCATTGGTAAATTTTCTTGCTTTGCTGGGCTGGGCCCCGGAAGGGGAAGAGGAAATATTCTCCATGGACCAATTAATTGAGAAATTTAGTTTGGACCGGGTTTCTAAGAGTCCGGCGGTTTTTGATATGGAAAAACTAAAATGGATTAACGGTACTTATATTAGGAACACAGAGGCGGAGACACTGAAAACATTAGTTCTTCCTTATTTAAGGGAGGCCGGCTTTGTGGGGCAGGAATTAACACCGGAAGAGGATTCCTGGGTCGGTTTGGTGACAGAAACCTTACGGAAATATCTTTCCTGTTTAGAAGACATTAAGGAACGTCTTCAGATGTTTATGGGTAGTGAAGTTTGTTTTGAAAATAATGAGGCCAAAGAAGTTTTACAGGGAGAGTCCGTATCACGGGTAATAAACATATTTGCTGCAAAAATTAAAGCAGCGGAAATGATAACACCGGAAACAGTAAAAACCATTCTGAAGCAGATCAGAAAAGAAACCGGTCTGGGAGGAAGTCAGGTATTTATGCCAATCAGGGTAGCGTTGACAGGACAGATGCATGGGCCTGATTTGGACAAACTCACGGCAATTTTAGGCAAAGAAGTGGTCATGGCCAGGTTAGCGGATAGTGCTCGGCAAATCGGATATGATATTTTCTCTTGACTAGTCTTATAGGTACAAGTTATAATTCATTTTAATTATTTAATAATTGTGTGGAAGATAATGAGGGGAAGAGTAAACTAAAACGGTCCTGCAGAGAGAATCCGTCATCGGGTGTAAGCGGATTTAGGAACCGGTAGTTGAAGTGCATCCCGGAATCCACAGCCTGAATCACCTGAATCAATTAGCTTTAATGGCATTCAGACAAAGTGTTAGGGCTGTGCGTGCTCCTGCGTTAAAGGTTTTGAGAGGGGACTTTGGCCCAATCAGAGTGGAACCGCGGTAAATCCGTCTCTGTAGTTTATGCTATAGAGGCGGTTTTTTAGTCTGTTTCTGTAAGTTTAATTTTTTATCAAAGGTATGTTTTTGACAAACACATATGCTTTTGACAAAGGCTTGACAAACCTTACGTTCAAGTTTACTTTTCTTTATATCTGTAACCAAAGAGATGTTTAGACATAATATAGTAAATGTGATATTCTAGAAAGGAGAGTATCCATGTTTAAGCAAATGAAGAAGGATTTGCGCATTATCTTTGAAAGAGACCCGGCGGCAAAGAGTATTTGGGAAGTACTGCTTTGTTATCCGGGATTACATGCTATTTGGCTGCATAAAATTGCTCATAGGCTGTATAAAAGAGGGTGGGTTTTTTGGGCCAGGTTTGTTTCCCATTTAAATAGGTTTTTTACCGGGGTGGAAATTCATCCGGGTGCGGTTATTGGAGAAGGATTGTTTATTGATCATGGGATGGGAATTGTCATTGGTGAAACTACAGAAATAGGCAATAATGTCACCATATATAAAGGGGTGGTTTTGGGGGGAACAGGTAAGGAAAAGGGGAAGAGACACCCAACTATTGGTGATAATGTGGTGATTAGCAGTAATGCCACCGTTTTAGGATCAATAAAAATTGGGAACAATGTAAAAATCGGTGCCGGCTCCGTGGTATTAAAGGATGTGCCCGATAATTGCACAGTGGTAGGCGTACCTGGCAGAGTTGTTGTACGTAACGGCAGAAAAGTTGCTGACGCAAAAATAACGGAAATTGATTTAGATCATGCGGAGTTGCCGGACCCTATAGCGGAAATGCTTTTTTGTATGCAACGACGCATTAGTTTGTTGGAACATCGGATATTGGAATTGGAGGGAAAAAGTGATGCCGGTCAAAATCTTTAATTCATTGACAAAAAAGAAGGAAGATTTAATTACCAGAGAGCCGGGTAAGGTTTCTATGTATGTTTGCGGTCCGACAACCTATAATTATATTCATTTAGGAAATGCCCGCCCTTTAGTGGTTTTTGACACCATACGGCGCTATCTTAAATACAGGGGATATCAAGTAACCTATATTCAAAACTTTACCGATATTGATGACAAAATAATTAATCGGGCGCGGGAAGAGGGAGAAACCCCTCAAAAAATTGCTGAAAAATACATAAGAGCTTATTTTGAAGATGCCGATGCTTTACATGTGCTACGGGCAGACGTACACCCTAAGGTTACGGAGCATATAGATGAGATTATTAGTATGGTGCAAGGAATTATTGATAAGGGTCTGGCGTATGAGGTAAACGGCAATGTTTATTTCGATGTACGTAAGTTTTCCGGATATGGCCGACTTTCCGGCCGGGAATTGGATGACATGAAAGCAGGAGCACGAGTTGATGTGGATGAAGGTAAACATGATCCTTTAGACTTTGCTCTTTGGAAGGCAGCAAAACCTGGAGAACCCAGTTGGACAAGTCCTTGGGGAAATGGAAGACCGGGATGGCATATTGAGTGTTCTGCCATGTCCTTAAAGTATTTAGGGCCAGGGTTTGATATTCATGGCGGGGGGGCTGATTTAATTTTTCCCCATCATGAGAATGAAATTGCTCAAACCGAAGCTTATACCGGACAACCCTTTGTCCGCTATTGGCTGCATAATGGCTTTATAACCGTTAATGAAGAAAAAATGTCTAAGTCCTTGGGCAATTTCTTTTTAGTACGGGATATTCTTGCCAAATTTTCTCCGGATGTGGTGCGCTTTTATCTTCTTTCCACTCATTACAGGAACCCCCTTGATTTTGATGATGAAAAACTGCATGTTGCGGAAAAGAGTTTAGAGCGAATTCGCACCTCCTTCAGACTGGCAGAAAGTACTTTGACAGCCAGTGAAAAATCGTCAAATCAGGGACAAGCTGAACATATAGAGGAGTTTACGCAAAAAATTAATCAAATTAAAAACGCCTTTATAGAAGCTATGGATGATGACTTTAACACTTCTTTAGCTTTGGCGGCGGTTTTTGATTTTTGCCGGGAGATTAACGGCTTTATAAATGACAGCAATTTTATACCGGGAAAAAATGTGGTACCGGTTCTGAGAAATATCCTGGGAATATTTGAAGAATTTCATAGTGTGTTGGGAATGGTAAAGCCTCATCAGGACGAAGGGACGAGAGAACAAGGAATGGAAGAACAATTAATGGAAATAATTATTGGTATCAGGCAAGAGGCCAGGAAAAAGAAAGACTGGGCGACGGCTGATGCTATCAGAGATCAATTGAAGCAGATAGGCATATTATTAGAGGATACTCCCCATGGAGTGCGATGGAAAAAAATTGACGGGCTCCATGAATAACAGCATTTCATCTTTAAACCCGGAAGTCCTTTCTTCCTTGACGTTGGCGTATATCGGCGATGCTGTATATGAATTGTGGGTGCGATGTTATTTGTTGTCCAGGGGACCGCAGCGGGTGAATGATCTCCATCGGGAAACGGTTAAATATGTAAATGCCGGAACCCAATCAAAATTTGTCCAACTTTTGGAACCTTTGTTAGATGAAAAAGAAGCCATGGTTCTCAGAAAAGGACGTAATGCGAAAAGCGGCCGGCAGCCCAAAAAAACTGAGATGATTGATTACCGGCGTGCTACCGGACTGGAAGCATTAGTAGGCTATTTATATTTACTGAATAAACAAGAAAGACTGGAAGAGATTTTTTCCCGGTTGGTAGAGCTGGTTGAAAGGGAGGCCGGAAAAATCTAATGACAAAGAAGGGGAGAGAGAAAAGTGAAGGTAACATTGATAAATTATACCCCAAATCCTGATAAAACAGTGGCGGCTGCAGCCAGATTATGCTATTCGCCTTTAGGTGCGGAAAAACTCCTGGAAAATCTTACGCACGGTGAAGTAGAGAAGCTTTTGGAGAAACTATTGGAAATGGGACATCTCTCCCCGGTGGAGCATATTTCCTTCACCTTTGCCATCGAGGGCATCAGTCGGGTCTTATCCCATCAATTAGTACGGCACCGTATCGGAGTTTCCTATTCCCAAAAGTCTCAGCGTTATGTTAAGGAAAACCAATTTGACTATATCATTCCTCCTTCTATAAAAAAAAATAAGGAAGGGGAAAGAATCTTTTTGCATCAAATGGCTCAAATCCAAAAGGCATATGATGAATTGTTAAAGTTTGTACCGGCGGAGGATGCCAGGTATGTTTTGCCTAATGCCACCGAGACCAAAATTGTGGTAACATATAACGCGAGAAGTTTATTTCATTTTTTTGAGCTGAGATGCTGCCGTAGAGCCCAGTGGGAAATTAGACAATTGGCGGAATTAATGCTGGAAGAGGTACGTAAGGTAGCTCCGCTAATATTTAAAAAGGCGGGTCCAACTTGTATTACTCAGGGAATATGTTTTGAAGGGAATATGTCCTGCGGCAGGATATCTAACATTCAGAGTAGGAGTTGAGTTTATGGCCCAATATGTGGCAGGCCGCAATAGTGTTTTTGAGGTTTTAAAGTCCGGTAGGCCGGTGAATAAGGTATACCTTGCCCGAGGTAATATGGAAGGCTCTATCCGGGAAATCATTGCTGTTTTAAAAGAACGAAAAATTCCTATTCAAGAAGTGGAAAAAAATTATTTGGATAAACTCACAAGAGAAAGACATCAGGGGATAGTAGTAGAAGTGGCACCTTACGAATATGTAGAGATTGAAGATATCATGAACAGAGCCCGAAGTACGGGAGAGGAGCCCTTGGTGCTGATTCTGGCTGAATTGGAAGATCCTCATAATTTTGGAGCAATCCTCCGTACGGCAGAAGCCGTGGGCGTGCATGGGGTAATTATTCCCAAAAGACGGAGCGTACAGCTTAATGCCACTGTAGCTAAGGTTTCCTCCGGAGCAGCGGAATATGTTCCTGTCGCCCGGGTGGCAAATTTGGGGCAAGCCGTAGAAAAACTTAAAGATTTTGGTCTTTGGATAACCGGAGCAGATATGCATGGGGAAAATATCTTGTGGGAAGCAAACCTCACCGGACCGCTGGCTTTGGTTATTGGAGGGGAAGGTCGAGGAATACCGAAACTATTAAAAGAAAAATGTGATTTCCTTATATCCATCCCCATGAAAGGAAAGATTTCTTCCTTAAATGCTTCTGCGGCAGCTTCCATTTTTTTATTTGAAGTGCTCCGTCAACGGAGTAAAATGGGGGTATGAAGTGGGCAAGGAGTTACTGATTGTTGACGGATATAACATTATCAATGCTTGGCCGGAATTAGTCAAATTGAAAGATGAGAGTTTTGACCATGCCAGAGATAAGTTGTTGGATATATTGTCTAATTTTTCCGGGTTAACGGATTATATGGTAGTGGTGGTTTTTGATGCCCATTTAGTCAAGAAAGGGGTTAGCCGCAAGGAAAATTTGGGTGGCATAGAAGTAATTTTTACCCAGGAAGGAGAGACGGCTGATTCTTGTATTGAACGATTGGTAAGTGAATTGCCCCGGGAAATTCAGGTAACTGTAGCAACTTCGGACTGGGCTCAGCAGCGCTTGGTAATGGGACAAGGGGCTTTGCGCTTATCTGCCCGGGAGTTATTAATCATGGTAAAGGAAACTGAGGAGCAAAGCACAATAAAAATTAAATGTTTACATATGAGCAGCCCTACGATGGACGAGGCAATTAATCCGGAAATCAGAAATATTCTGGAGAGGTGGCGCCGCAGTAAGTAGGGAAAAGGAGGAGTCAGTGAAAATGATTAACGAAAAAGAGGCCCCAAAGGTTATGGAAGAAAAAAACCCATCTGTTTTGCCTGCTAATTTTATTGAGACAATCATAAATGAGGATTTAAAAGAAAACAAAAATAACAGTCGGGTACATACCAGATTTCCTCCGGAACCCAACGGGTATTTGCATATCGGCCATGCCAAATCCATTTGTTTAAATTTTGGCATTGCCGCCAAGTATAATGGATTATGCAATCTGCGTTTTGATGATACTAATCCCAGTAAAGAAGAAGTGGAATATGTGGAATCAATTAAGGAAGATGTACGGTGGCTGGGGTTTGACTGGGAGGAAAGGCTGTTCTATGCCTCTGATTACTTTGAAGAGATGTACCAGTTTGCCGAACAATTAATAAAAGAAGGCAAGGCTTATGTATGTGATTTATCACCTCAGGAAATTAAGGAATACCGGGGCACATTAACGGAGCCGGGAAAAGAAAGCCCATATCGGAACCGCTCCGTGGAAGAAAATCTCAAGCTTTTCCGTGCCATGCGTGCAGGAGAATTCGAAGATGGTTCCCGGGTTCTCCGGGCTAAAATCGCTATGTCTTCACCCAATCTAAATATGCGGGATCCTGTGCTTTATCGAATTCAAAGGGAAAAGCATCATCGGACAGGCAGTAAGTGGTGTATCTATCCTATGTATGATTACGCTCATCCTTTATCCGATGCTTTGGAAAAAATTACCCACTCCATTTGCACCTTAGAGTTTGAAAACCATCGTCCGTTGTATGATTGGGTTTTGGAAGCATGTCATATAGACCCAAGACCTCAGCAGATTGAATTTGCTCGTTTAAATTTGACCTATACTGTAATGAGCAAGCGGAAACTTAGAGAGCTAGTGGAAAAAGGATATGTCAACGGATGGGATGATCCCCGAATGCCTACCATTTCGGGACTAAGGAGGAGAGGATATACTCCGGAATCAATTAGGGATTTTTGTGAACGAATAGGTGTGGCAAAAAGTAACAGCACGGTAGATATTGCTCTTTTGGAGCATTGTGTCCGAGAAGATCTAAATAAACGGGCTCCCCGGGTGATGTGTGTCCTGCGTCCTCTAAAAGTGGTGATTGAAAATTACCCGGAAAATCAAGTTGAGATGTTAAGGGCTGAGGTTAATCCGGAGGATTTGGGTATGGGTTTCAGGGAAATCCCTTTTTCCCGAGAAATTTATATTGAACAGGAAGACTTTATGGAAAACCCCCCAAAAAAATATTTCCGTTTATCTCCTGGTTCCGAGGTGCGTTTAAAACATGCGTATATCATCAAATGCACTGAGGTGATTAAGGATGAAAAGACAGGTGAGATAAAAGAGCTTAGATGTACCTATGACCCGGAAACAAAAAGCGGGATGTCTCAAGGGAACAGGAAAGTAAAAGGCACCTTGCACTGGGTATCGGCAAGACACGCTATACCGGCAGAAGTTCGTCTGTATGATAATCTCTTTTTAAAAGAGAATCCGGATGATGAAGAAGATGGAGACTTTATCGCTAATTTAAATCCAAAGTCGATAGAAGTGCTGGAATCAGCACTGGTGGAATCCGGTTTAATCGGTGCAGAACCGGGAAGCCGCTTTCAGTTTTTAAGACAAGGATATTTTTGTGTAGATCCTGACTCTACTTCGGAGCGGCTAATTTTTAATCGGATTGTTTCACTTAAAGATACGTGGGCTAAAATGCAAAAACTTCGGGCATAGAAGGTATCTTTAGTTAATATTATTAAGTAATTGGACATCTTGTTATTAAAGACAGGCTTCTATTGACTTTTTTGAATTCTCTCAGTTATAATAATGATGTTGAATAGACAGGCATACGTCTCATGTCTCCATGATATTTGCATATTTGTGTCTGGGAGATAGTTTACTACTGTGATGTAAAGCTTAAGAATGCTATAACTTGTAGAAAATGGGGTGGGGACGAGAAGATGAGTGTAAATTTGCAGCGGGAAGTATATGACGAATTTGGGTTGATGGTGGATGAAGAAATAGTTGAATTGGCCAAGGACGGCGATATTGGCGCCCAGGAATATCTCATCAATAAATACAAAAATTTTGTTCGGGCTAAAGCCCGGTCTTATTTTCTCATTGGAGCGGATCGGGAAGATATCATCCAAGAGGGTATGATTGGGTTATATAAAGCTATTAGAGATTTTCGCTGTGATAAATTGTCTTCTTTTCGTGCTTTTGCCGAGCTTTGCATTACTCGGCAGATTATTACGGCTATAAAAACTGCTACCAGACAGAAGCATATTCCTTTGAATTCTTATGTTTCCCTGAATAAGCCGATTTATGATGAAGATTCGGATCGGACTTTACTGGATATAATTTCCGGGTCAAAAATCACTGACCCGGAAGAACTTATTATTAGTAGGGAAGAATTTGATGATATTGAGGAAAAAATGGGGGAAATCTTAAGTTCATTGGAGTGGAAAGTTTTAATGTATTATCTGGAGGGCAAATCTTATCAGGAAATAGCTGTAGACTTGAAGCGGCATGTTAAGTCCATAGATAATGCACTGCAAAGGGTAAAGAGAAAGTTAGAGCGCTATTTAGAAAATCGTGAGGGTACATGTTAGAAGGCCGGTCTATTGAGCCGGTTTTCCATGTGAATTCCATGCAATAACTGGAGTGAATGGAAAGAAAATTTAATTAATAAATCATTGACTTTCAAAATAGAAATTGCTATAATGAGTTTTGTCAGTCGCGCCGACGTAGCTCAATTGGCAGAGCAGCTGACTTGTAATCAGCAGGTTGCGGGTTCGAGTCCCATCGTCGGCTCCAGCAGTAAAGAAGCATGCTTGAAGTTTTAACTTCTGGCTTATATATGGAGGGGTTCCCGAGTTGGCCAAAGGGGGCAGACTGTAAATCTGCTGGCGCCGCCTTCACTGGTTCGAATCCAGTCCCCTCCACCAAAAATATCGCGGAGTGGAGCAGCTGGTAGCTCGTCGGGCTCATAACCCG
>DUPU01000198.1 GCA_012838175.1 Clostridia bacterium | reverse complement strand
TTTAAAAGCAGCCTTAGTACAGGTGCTGTCAAAGAAATTTGATCTGGAGCCGGTGCAAGAAATCCCCAGGGATGAAATAACCATTAAAAAGAAGATGGAGGAAATATCTTCTGTATTGCAGAAAAATCCTCAGGGGATATCATTTTTTGCCTTGTTTTCTCTTCCTGCCAGCAAGGTGGAGGTCGTGGTTCAATTTCTAGCATTACTGGAATTAATGCGCATGCAAAAAGTAAAAGTAAGCCAACCTTCTCCTTATGGAGATATTTTGATTTTCAGCTTGACGGGATAAGCATAATCAAAATAAAAGATGGGGGTTTATTTCATGGGCATGCTGTTTAGTGATGAAATTCGTAAAAACATAGAATGCTTGTTGTTTGTAGCCGGAGAACCTTTGTCCGCGGAAAAGCTGGGTGAGATTACCGGGGCCGAGCGGGAAACGGTTCTGGCTTTACTTAAGGAGTTAGAAGAGTGGTACAAAGGGCGGGGTTTTGAACTTAAAGAGGTGGCAGGGGGCTGGCAGTTTGCTACTCCTCCTGACAGAGCCGGGGTTATTGAAAAGTATTACCGCCCGAAAATAAGTTTATTGTCTAAGGCAGCCCTGGAAACACTTGCGATTATAGCTTACAAACAGCCGGTCACCCGGGCTGAAATTGAGGAAATCCGCGGCGTAAAGGTGGATGGTGTATTAAGTACCTTGCTGGAAAAAAAATTAGTGCAAGATGTGGGTAGAAAAAGCGGGCCGGGCCGTCCTATGTTGTATGGGACGACGGTACAATTTTTAAATTTTTTTGGTTTAAAGTCATTAGAAGAATTGCCCCAATTGGAAAATCTAACTGCAAGCAAAAATAATAAAGGAGATAATCCTTCCAAATGAGAGGGAACTTGGCTTCTGCCAGGTTTTCTTTATTTTCCAGGCACATCTTTATATTTTTGCCGCATATATTGTTACCACATGGTTTTTTGGGGGTAAAAAACGGTGACTAGAGAAAAGGTTTTTCCTATTATACAAGATTTAATGAATAGAAAAAATAATGCCTTTCTTTCCGGAAACATTTCCCAATTAAGCCAATTGTACACCGGAGACAGTAACTCCAAAAAATGTTTGGAAAAAGAGAGTAAAATTTTATCAGCAAAGCAAAGGGCCTTTGCTCAACGTAAGAGTAAATTGTACGGTCAGACAACCCAGGTATTTTTAGGTCCTGATATCCGCTCTGAAAACATCATTAAATTTAACTTTACCGAGGTGGTTACCTGGAGATTTGCGGAGAGCGGGCGTTTAAGATATGAGAGACAGCAAATTAATCATGCCATTACCCTGGAATACAAAGGGAAATGGTTAATTAAGGATGATTACTACCGATTGGAACCTGAAGTTGCCACAATACCCCGTCCTTTGGAAAAACATTCAGATATGCATGGATTAAACCGCTATCATGGTGCCAGTGTTTATCGAAACAGCAGATATGATCGGAAGGCGGCTGTACGCTATGCCCATAAGTGGTGGAACAGTAACAATCCAAATTTTCGCTCATTTTCTGTGGATTGCACCAATTATGTTTCTCAGGTTTTGTATGCCGGAGGTATTCCCATGAATTATACCGGTAAAATTAATACCGGTTGGTGGTATTCCGGAAACGGAGGAAAGGATGACAAGTGGAGTTACAGTTGGGCTGTAGCCCATAGTCTGCGCTGGTATTTAGCCTCAGGAAAGGGCATTAAAGTGGAAAGGGTAAAATCCGCCCGGGAATTATTGCCCGGTGATATCATTTGCTATGATTGGGATGGAGACGGAGTATGGCAGCATAATACGGTTGTGGTGGGATATAACGGAGACGGTCAGCCTCTGGTCAATGCCCATACCAATAACAGTCAAAACCGCTATTGGGATTACCAGGATTCCTTGGCCTGGACAGAAAAAACTCAATACCTCTTTTGGAAAATCCTTTCTTAAAACGGACAGAAGGCCTGTTTTTGTTTATCTCGTAATTCCTGGAATACTTAGACAAAAAACAAGGAAAAATATTGTAATGAGTATTTAAGCCTATGTTCTACCAGAGGTGAAACCAGGTGAAGCTGTTAATTATTTTTATTTTAGTGTTAACTCTAGTAGTATTAGTTAGTTGGCTTCCCCTGCGTTTTAAATTTCATTATTCAAAAAAAGGAGAGAATGATTATATCAGTATTACATGGCAAATAATTCCTCCTATATGGGGGATTACTTTAGAAATTCCTTTTATAAAAATTTCGCCCACTGAAGTTTGGCCTATTTTAAAAATAATCACTCAACTGGAAGGAGAAAAGGGACAAACCTTAGGAGAACATGAAAAAAACATTCCCTTAAATCAGTATAGGTTCAAAAGATTTCTGGAAAAAGCCTCTTTTGTTTTGACAAGAACCGGTGAATTGACAACTCTGGGGAAGTGGTTTATCAGTAAGATTACCCTTAGGGAATTCTCCTGGTGTACGGAGATTGGCACGGACGAAGCAGGTAAAACAGGAATATTAGTTGGAATTATTTGGGCAATAAAAAGCACTGTTTACGGTTATCTTCATACTATGGTCAAGAAAGTAAAAAAATATCCTCAAATTTCTGTATTGCCGAATTTTCAACAGAAAAAGGCTTTCTGCAACATGGTCTGTATATTTGACATTAGTTGCGGTCATATTATCATTGGTGGATTTAAAACACTTTCCGTATTATTCTTTAAAAAGGGCGGTGATAAAGTATGAGTGATCATCCCATAGAAGCTTTAATGAAAACAGCAATGGAAAGTATCAAGGAGATGGTTGATGTTAATACAGTTGTGGGAGACCCGGTAGAAACACCTGATGGTACGGTAATAATACCGGTTTCCAGAGTTTCATGCGGTTTTGCTGCCGGAGGAGGAGAATATGAGGTGCGGCCGTCGGATGAGAAATCCCAATCCGGGAAAATTCCTTTCGGCGGGGGCAGTGGCGCCGGAGTTTCCGTGCATCCCATGGGATTTCTAGTGGTAGGACAAAATCAGGTGCGTTTGCTTCCCGTTGAAGGGAATTTGGTTGTGGATAGGTTAATTGATGTTGCTCCCCAGGTATTAGATCAGATTCAATCTATGTTTAATAAAAAGAAACATCAAAACATATCAAATGCCAATTGCCCGATGTAAGTGTAAAGAAGGATGGCCCGGCGCCGTACAAAAAACCCGTAAGGGTTTTTTTTTGGCATTTTCCTTAATTTGGGGGAAGGAATTTAATGAATTTTCTTGAATAAAAAAGTTGGTTTGTCTTTAATAATTTTAATAATTTTACTGCGGAACATTCCATCCAACGGGGGTAGAAATTTGAAGCGTTCTCTACTTTTTTTATTATTCGTTGTTATTTTATTATTAAATTTTTTCTCAGGAACCGCTTTAGCTCTTCCGGAAATTACAGCTAAGTCAGCTATTTTGATAGATGGGGCATCAGGTCGGGTCTTATATGAACAAAATGCTCATGAAAGATTACCCCAGGCCAGCACGACTAAAATAACCACAGCTCTTGTCGCTCTGGAAAATGCCAAACTTACGGATAGAATTTATATTCCTTATGATTTTATTAATCCAGGAGAATCCAGCATTTATTTGGAACCGGGTGAAGTCCATACCCTAGAAGATCTGATGTACTCTTTACTGCTAAAATCCGCCAATGACGCGGGGGATGCCATTGCCATCGGCGTGGCCGGTTCTGTTGAAAAATTCTTGGATTTGATGAACCAAAAGGTTCGGGATTTGGGACTAAAAAATACCCACTATGCTAATACTCATGGATTGCATCATGAAGACCATTATTCTTCCGCCTACGATTTAGCCATGATTACCCGGGAGGTTATTCAGCATAATGAGTTTCGAAAAATAATTACTACAAAAAGGCATACCCTACCTTGGGCGGGAAATGAATATCAACGTGTGGTTTATAACGGAAATAAACTATTAAATAATTATGAAGGGGCAGACGGGGTAAAAACCGGCTATACCCGCCAGGCCGGGAGCTGCTTAGTAGGCTCAGCCACCAGAAACGGAATGCAGTTAATTGCCGTTGTTTTAAACTGTAACAATATGTATGATGAGGTAGCAAAGTTATTAGACTACGGGTTTCAAAATTATCAAAAGAAGGATTTTTTTTATAAACATCAAGTTGTCCAAGAGATTATTGTTAAAGGTGGAAAAGAGGAGAAAATTAAAGTCTTGGCAGACAAGGCTTTATCCATTGCTTTAACAGAAGAAGAATTAGCCCAAGCAGAACAAAGCCTCTATCTTCCTGAGGAAGTAAAAGCCCCCGTGAAGAAAGGACAAAGGATGGGGGCAGCGGTAATTAAAATAAACGATAAAATTACTCTCACTACAGAATTAATTGCAAGCCATGATGTAGAAAAAAGATCGTTTTTTTCAAGTTTATGGTATAAAATATGCGGTAAAATCTTTTCATTCAGCACCTGAGGGTGCTTTTTTTCATGGTTATATTTTAGTCTTTGTCCTCATATGAATTCAACAAAGAGTCAGTAAAATGCTATACAATTGAACCATTTTGAGGAAAGGACGAGGGATTTGGTCAACATAATTTGGTTGATACTTTTATTATCCGGGATAATCGTCGCCGGTTTAAACGGAAATATTGAAGTGGTAACGGAAAGTGCTTTTAAAGCAGCTCAAACAGGAGTTCAGATATCATTGGAAATTATCGGTATAATGACTCTTTGGCTGGGACTTTTAAAACTGGCTGAGAAATCAGGTCTGGTGGGGCTGTTATCAAAATTAGTCCGTCCCATTGCTGTGCTGTTGTTTCCCAGTATTCCCAAGGACAGCCCTGCTTTAGGCTCTATTATCATGAATTTAAGTGCCAATATTTTAGGACTAGGTAATGCGGCAACTCCTTTCGGACTAAAGGCTATGAGTCAATTACAAGAACTTAATCCCCATAAAACCGTGGCTTCAGATGCCATGATTACTTTTTTGGCTCTGAATACCTCATGTATCACTTTAATTCCTGCCATGGTTATAAGTCTTCGGGTTCAGGAAGGTTCTGCCAATCCTGTAGAGATTGTCGGTACCACCATTTTAGCTACAGCATGTGGCACAGTTTGTGCTGTCAGTGCAGATATCATCCTTCGCAAAAAATACAGGAGCAGGTTCTAACAAGGTTAAAGATAATGAGGTGAACCGTTTTGATGTATGTATTGACTCAAATATCACGGTGGGCAATTCCCGTGCTTTTGTTTATTATCCCTTTTTACGCATATTTAAAGAAGGTAAACGTGTATGAAGTGTTTGTAGAAGGGGCTCAAGAGGGGATTACCACAGCTTTTAAAATCCTCCCTTTCTTAGTAGGCATGTTGGTGGCAATAAGTGTTTTTCGTGCCTCAGGTGCGATGGATTATCTTATCAGGTTTTTAGCTCCTGCTACAAACTTTTTGGGTATCCCGGGGGAAATCCTCCCCTTGGCGGTAATGAGACCTTTATCCGGCAGCGGGGCACTGGGTATTACGGCGGAATTAATCCATCAATTCGGGCCGGATTCTTTTATCGGTCGTTTGGCTTCCACGATGCAGGGCAGTACGGATACCACCTTTTATGTATTAACGGTTTACTTCGGTTCAGTAGGTATTATCAAGTATCGTCATGCCATTACCGTAGGGTTGATTGCCGATGTAAGCAGTTTTATCGCCTCAGTTATTATTTGCCGGCTTTATTTCGGAGGTTAACAGCCCCATTATTTGCTTGTCTCCTGCTTTACTGGTATAATTTCCTCAAAAGTACTGAGGTGGCATGATGGAAGAAAGATTGCAGAAGGTTTTAGCCCATGCCGGAGTAGCTTCCCGCAGGTCATGTGAAGAATTAATTTTAGCGGGAAAAGTAAAAGTTGACGGCAAGCTGATAACTGATTTGGGAATAAAAGTTGATCCCGAGAAAAGTGTCATTGAAGTTGCGGGAAAACCTATTCCGGGTAAAGAACAGCTAATATATATCCTTTTATATAAACCTGCCGGTTTTTTGTCTACCGTACATGACCCTCAAAAGAGGCGGACTGTCATGGATTTAATCCATGGTGTCCGGCAAAGAGTTTATCCGGTAGGCAGATTAGATTATGATACTTCGGGATTAATTCTTTTAACCAATGACGGAGAATTAGCCAATGACTTAATTCATCCCAGCCGAGAGGTAGAGAAGACATACCGGGCATTGGTGAAAGGAATTCCTACCGGGAAATGCTTGGGTGAACTGGCCAAGGGGATTATGTTGGAGGACGGAAAAACGGCCCCGGCACAGGTTAGAGTTAAAAAAATAATTAACGGCAATGCTTTGGTGGATATTACCATTCACGAAGGGAGAAACAGGCAGGTAAGACGGATGTTTCAAAGGGTGGGAAACCCGGTGATTAGGTTGAAACGCATTGCTTTCGGCCCTTTAAAAATCGGCAGAATGAAACCGGGGGAGTGGCGGTATTTAACTGATCGAGAAGTGGAAATCTTGAAAAGATTAAGAAAAAAGTAATGCAAAGGAAATTATAATTTAAAAGCCTTTGGGGATGGAATTACCGTCCCCGGTTTTATTTTTTACCACGGTTGATAATATTCAACTATCACCCCTTGAGCGGGAACTTATCTTTCAAATCATGACTAAATTACATTCTTGTTTAATTCAAAATAAACAAGCAAAGAATATACGCTAGGTGGTGATAAAATGCCCAAGTGTTTAAGGTGCGGTAATATTCGCAGTTTCGGGAGCAGTCGTCTGCCCACTAAAACTCCTTGGGTAAACGGTGCTCCTTCCGCCCTCCTCGGTGACTTTTCCGGAGAGAAGATAAAATATATGGAGAATATGGGAACTTCATGGGAAGT
>DUPU01000197.1 GCA_012838175.1 Clostridia bacterium | reverse complement strand
GAAAACCGGCTTTAATACTGGCAGATGAACCGACCGGGAATTTAGATCTTGCCAATGCTCTGAAAATACTGGAACTTCTAGAATCTTTCAAAGACCGAAACACTACGGTGATTATTACTACCCATGCCACTCATTTAATTTCCGGGACAAATGAGGTCAGGCTGCTCCATGTCAATAAGGGAAGAATCAGTGCCGGGGAAAGGCTGGGGTAAAGATATATGATGAATTTTTTTTATAATGCCGGGTATTACCGGCAAGAGGTAAAAAATCTATTTTTATTTAACAGACTGTCCCATATTTTATCTCTTTTAAGCATAGGGCTTATATTTTTTCTTTTGGGCCTGGTGGTTTCCGGGGGATGGATCAGCAGCCGGATTATGCAAACTGTTCGGGGAGAAGCGGAAATTAACGTTTTCTTTGATGAAAGCATTAGCGAAAAAGAAACCCACCGGCTGGCGGAGGAGATTCGTGCCCTGCAGGGAGTACGGGAAACACGTATTGTTGATAAAGATGAAGCTTATGATAGAATGTTGGAAATCCTGGGAAAAGAGGCTCAGGTTTGGGAATTTTTTGACCATAATCCCTTTTCTCCCTTTATAGAAGTGAAAATCCATCTGGAGGAAATCGATTTTGTCCGGGAAGGTTTAAATCATCTAGCCGGAGTTGAGTATGTCAGGGATAATAAAGAAGTTTTGGAGCGCTTGCGTGACATTTCCGGAGCAGGCAGATTGCTGGGGTATCTGATTATAGCAGCAGTGAGCATATCCACGGTGGTGATTATCTCCCATATTATCCGGTTGGGTATAGATAGCAACAGGGAGCAGATTACCACCCTCAGACTTTTAGGTGCACCGGAGACCTTTATTTCAATTCCCTTTTTGTTGGCCGGCTTGTTAATTACCCTGGGTGGGGGAATACTTGCCCTATTATTATTGGTGATAACCTTAAGACAAGTTTATCTTTACATAGCTGTTCCTCTCCCTTTCGTACCTTTGCCCCCATTGGAGCATTTGACAATTGGCTTGGCCATTCTTATTCCTGCAATAAGCATTGTTTTAGGTTTGGCAGGAAGTTTCTTCGGGCTGCGGTCAGCAAAGGATTGAATGGTATTATTTCCTCATTAAGCCAATAGAAATGATTTAGGGGGTTAAAGGAGCAGGGAGGTTCTTGGAACATAGGGAAAATGAATTGGGGTGTTTGAAATGGATGGGTTTTATGACAGGACAGCTCTTGATAATTTTATTGATGCACATACGGAGCAAATGGCAGCGGATCTTATGGAACTGCTGCGCATTCCCAGTGTGTCCAGGGACATTCCTCAGGTAAGAGAGGCACTGAGTTTAGTTTTGGATAAAGGAGCACAGAAAGGGTTTGAAACCAGGTCTCTGCTGGATCACCGGGTAGGGCTGGTTGAATTCGGCCGGGGTGACGAAGTAATCGGTATTTTAGCCCATATTGATGTGGTTGATGCAGATGGAAACTGGACTGTTCCTCCCTTTGAAGGAAGAATACAGGACGGTTGGATTTGGGGGAGAGGTGCCGTAGACGACAAAGGAGGTATTATTGCCGCCCTTTATGCCATGGAGGCTGTAAAAAGCTTAAACCTGCCTTTTATAAAAAGGTTCAGTTAATTATCGGTACCCAGGAAGAAGTGGATTGGAGTGACATTGAAGATTTTACAAAAAATTACCCCATACCTGATTATGGATTTACGCCGGATGGGGAATTCCCCGGGACAAACCGGGAAAAGGGATATTCGGATATCCAGTTAAGTTTTCCTAAAGGTGAGGGAGATAAGAGAGGTTTTGAAATAATATCCTTGGAAGCCGGGAGTACGGCTAATACCGTACCTTCCATAGCTCAGGCCCTTTGCCGGGGGGATGGGGATTTGATGAAAGGCTTTCTTTCCGACTACCTGAAAGCTCACCCGGGGGAAAAACTAACATTGGAGATAAGGGAGGGTAAATTGGCGGTCACTGCTTACGGGGTTTCAGCTCATTCATCTACGCCGGAAAAAGGGGTTAATGCCCTGATTATTTTGTTTAATTTTTTAGATCAGATTCCCCTGGAAAAAAACGGGGCGGCCAACTTGGTTGCCTTTGTGAAAAAATATTTTTCAGGAGATATTTACGGAAAGGCTATCGGTCTTTACAGTGAAGGTGAGTATGTAAACGGTGAATTTGTCCATAGAAATGTAATTTCTCCCACCCTGCTGGAGACAAAGGATAAGTTCTTTAATCTCACCTTTAATTTGAGAAATTCTTTCGGAACGACCAGGGAGGATATTGAGTATGTTTTCAGAGCATTATCCCTCGAGTATGGCTATACCTGGCAGATTCTAAGCTATTACGACCCGATATATGTGGCTAAGGATTGGCCTTTTATCAAAGTGTTGGGAGAGGCCTATAAAGATATCACCGGGGAGTTAAACTGCGCACCGGCCCTGTCCTATGGGACTACTTATGCTAAGGCTATGCCCAATATTGTAGCCTGGGGACCTGTTTTTCCGGGTGAAGAGGACTTTTGCCATCGGGTGGATGAAAGAATTTCCGTTAAGAGTTTGGTAAAAGCAACAAAAATTTATGCCCGAGCCTTAGCTGATATGGTTTTTTCACCCCAGTCATTTAAATAATTAGGCCTTTTTTACTTATTTCCAGGCGGCAGTTTTAAAAAAGCTATCTTTTAACCGGGATGGGGAAAAATATTAAAAGCCTATAATTTAGCGGAGGAAAATAAAATGCTTGACTACGAAAAATTAATAGATTTTGTTCACAGGAATTTAATCCTGACAAAAATCTATAAAAATGAGGATATGAAAAACCACACCACCTTTAAAACAGGTGGACCGGCAGATTTAATGATTAAACCGGGAAACATTTCCGAACTGCAGGCAGTGATGAAATATATTATAAAGGAAAGAACTCCTTATATTGTTTTGGGGCATGGCAGTAATATACTGGTCAGTGATAAAGGGATCAGAGAAGTTGTGCTGAAAGTAGAAGACAATTTAAATAATATCCAAGTGATAGGGGAAAAAATCGTGGCCGAAGCCGGCGCATTACTGACAGATGTTTCCTTTCAGGCACAAAAGCACGGGTTATCCGGATTTGAATTTGCCTGCGGTATTCCCGGTACAATCGGGGGAGCTGTGGTAATGAATGCCGGGGCTTACGGGGGAGAGATGAAAGGCGTTTTAGAAGAAGTTCAGGTGTTGACAAGAGACGGAGAAATTAGAACCAGAAAGGTAAATGAATTGAAGCTGGGATATCGTACCAGTATTATTCAGAATAATGGAGACATTGTTTTGAAGGCAGCTTTAAGTCTAAAGAAAGGGGATAAAAACGAGATAAAAAAGCTTATGGATGAATTAACCATAAGGAGAGAACAAAATCAACCCCTGGAGTATCCCAGCGCCGGAAGTATTTTTAAAAGGCCGGAAGGCTATTTTACCGGGAAGCTGATTCAAGATGCAAAACTTAGCGGGTATCAAATTGGGGGAGCCCAAATCTCCACAAAACATGCTGGGTTTATTATTAATAAAAACAATGCCACCACGACCGATATTTTAAATATTATTAAACATGTGCAAGAGGAAGTAAAAAAGATATTTAATGTTGATTTGGAAACAGAAGTGAGGTTTATCGGTGAGAAATAACTATAAATAAATATCCAGACAAAAAAATTCTTTTCCCTCCGAATAAATATAATTAAGGACATTCTTCGCAAAGAACCCATCCGGATATGCAAAGGAGGGATAACTTTATTTTAACATTAAGGCAGGTAAATTTCGAAAATCCGCCCGGAACACCTGGGCGGATTTTTATATTTGGGTTCAAGGGAAAGCTATGATATATTTAATACAGAAACATTTTGTGGAAAATTTATTTGCCTGTTTAAGGCTTACACTAAAAAGGGGGATTATATGCGGCTCTTTACTGCGATAAATTTTAATGAAGAGATTAAGAACAGCATTTTTAATTGTATATTAAGGTTGAAAGATAAGGCCTTAAAGGGTAATTTTACCCGGAGGGAAAATTTGCATCTGACAGTGGTTTTTATCGGTGAAACTAACAGAGTTGATGCCGTAAAAAGTGCTTTGGACGGGATTCAGGAGACTCCTTTTAAATTGACCATCGGCGGCATGGGTAAGTTTAAACGTAACGGGGGAGATATTTATTGGGTTGGTGTGGACCCCAACCCCACCCTCACGAATATTTATCATCAACTGCGAAAGGAACTTTTGCGAAGGGAGTTTATTGTTGATAACAGGCCTTATCGGCCTCACTTAACCCTAGGCAGAGAAGTGGTGTTCCCGGAAAATTATCATAGAGAAATGGAGGAAGAATTTGCAAAAAGCATTCCCCAAATCATTACGCAGGTTGATTCCCTTAGTCTGATGAAGTCTGAAAGGATTAACGGGAAACTTACTTATACCGAGATTTATCGGAAACCTCTTTAAATACCCGGTAACCGGCTTCATTCCACGCAATTTGCTTCTTTTGTCTTAATTTTCTTTTTCGGGGGATTAAAGTATTTATTTCTGAATACAATTAATTAGAATACTGACATAGTATGGCGAGGGTTTTATGAAGAGGGGTTTTTTAAATCCAAAGGCTCAAGTCCGGGTAATAGACTTGTCCCCCGTTTCACTCCTATTTGTTTTTAGCCTTTTTCTAATTCTTTTCACTGCTTTTCTTTGGTATCCCAGTTCATGTTCCTTTTCCCATGCGGTGATACCGACCTTTCCGGAGTTGCAAGAAGATTCGTTGGTATACAGGGGGGAAGCTTCCACTATACCCTGGTCCGGGTGGTGGTGGCCTTTTTATGATAAGTCCCCGCCTCATCTTTATGATCCCGGGGGGCCCATGGATAAATATGACCGGGTCAGTCTTGCCCGGGGACAGCCAAACCCAGGGGCCATGGCTTGGGAGAGGAAGAATCATTACACCGATAAGAAAGAAGAGAATTGGTTCGGCCATTGTAACGGATGGGCGGCGGCCGCCGTGCTGGAAGCTAAGCCTCGGAGTTCAAAGGAGGTTGCAGGAATTAAATTTGAAATAAATGACATTATGGGTCTTCTTTCGGAGTGGCATTGGTGGGATGCGGCTCTGGCCTTTTATGGCAGCCGCTATTACGGGGAAGGAGATAATATCCATGATATTTTTCCCCATGAATTTCATCATCTTATTATTAACTATATTGGGGAGCAAGGTTTACCTATTATCATGGATATTCGGGGAGGTACCATAGAAAAAGAGGATCCCCAGGTCTGGAATTATCCTGCCTATCGGTACCAGTTAGCATATCGCCCGGATGCAGAGGATAAGGAGAAAGTCCATGTCCACTGCCGGGTTTGGTTCAGTGATTTTACCCTACCAAGTTCCTTAAGTCAAAAAACCTTTACCGAGGATTATTATTATTGGATAAAAGGAGATAAAAGGCGCCCCACTTCAGGTCAGTGGGAAACCGCCCGAGAAGGTGGTTGGGGGGTTTCCGGTGACAGTAGGGAAAGTCATCCGGATTTTCTCTGGTATCCCCAGGAAGCTAAAGGTCATCCTATCCTTAATCGGGAGCAATATCTTGAGATAGTGGGGCAGGGTGAAAACAGATGAAAATAATTTTTTTTAAAAGAAAAAAAGATCAGCATAGATTAACAATGGGGTTATTAATTGCAATTTGCCTGTTTTCCGGTATTGCCGGTTTTGGCATCATACTAAACCAACCTGCCCTGGGATGGGAAGAAACAGCTTCCTGGCAGGTAAAGGTTTACCAAAGGGCGGACCATATGATGGCCCCCAATCCCCCTTGGGTAATGATCAATGAGTTGACTATGAATTTAAACAGGCAGGAATCCGGTGATTATCCATGGTGTCTTTGTGTTCAGGATAAAAATGGTTATGAATTGTGCCCAGGAATAACCGGCTTATTAATTTATTATTCGGAAGATTTGGAGATTATGGAAGGTTATGGTTTGAATCCCCAAAACCAAAAAGTTATGAATATAGGAGATTTTTTTTCTCTTTCTTTATATGGGAGGGAGTTCTTTTCACCCCAAAGAAAAAAATATCATCACTTGATTATGTCCGTGCGGGATAGGGTGAGAGTAGAATTGTCAGATGAGAAGGGTAAAACCGTCTGGTGGGAAAAAGACCGTCCTTGGTGGGTAATTTACGAAAGCAAGGAACCGCCTTTAAAAGGGGAGCTTCAATAGGAGATTCATTCATAGAGCATTGGTATTATATAAAAAAGTCAATTGAATATTTTTTTAGCATTAGTCCAAATACTAAAGGAAACAAATGATGATGGTGGGACTGATGACTGAATACCCGTCTTATCTGGTATATTTGGTATATACAGCTATATTGGGAATAACTCTTGTAGCTCTGGTACCTAAAAAGGATATCAAGAGGTTATTTTTTTGTGGTGTGGTTCTTGGAGGAATGTATAATGTATTTTGGGCTGCTTTTGCAAAAGCATTTGGATTAGGGGGATTTATTAATTTTGGCCCCTTTGGTTTTTTGGGCATTCCTTTTTTCCCTCCGATTGCCTGGTCCGCTTACTTTATTATGTATTTTTATTTTCTTCCCAAAAAGGGAGTGGTTCCCTATATTTTAGGGGCAATTGTTCCCATATATAATGTTTTTTTTGCCAACGTCCTGCAGCATCTGAATATTTTTAAATGGAATAAAAGCCCGGTCCTTCTATTATTATTGTATATTACCTGGCACATCACTGCCACCTGGGGTTATTTCAAGTTTTCCCACTTGTTAAACCCTTTTATAAACCGAAGTAGCGTCGAAGCTATGAAGAAAAGATTTAAAAGTACCGTTCCCATTAGATTAACTCAGCAGTATGCCAAGAAACCGTTGAAAGAAGTCGGCCCTAAGGAGAACATATCTAAATCTAGGGAAAGAGTAAAATGAATTAAATTGATTTTTTCATATTATCCCTCCTTTGATACAGGGGGGATTCTTTATTCTTCCTTGAGAAAGTATAGTTGAATATTTTTTCCTGACCCTGCTTTTTATTCATGCTCTAATAGTTTCACTAAATTCAATTAAAATCGCAAAACATGCACCTCTTGGACAACTTCTTAATATAATACATTGTAAAAGTAGTAAACAAGCCTTTACACAGGATCTTTTAATGGACAAGAAAAAAAGTTGTATATATGAAAGGGGGAATTATATAGTGTACGACAGAGAAAGAAATGAAGACAAGAGAAAAGATGATAAGAAGCAAGAAGAAGTTAATTGCCGCATAAAGATTGAGGACAGTATTGTCTTACTGCTCTGTGGCGATGTTGATGTTGAAAGAATAAGAAATTGATGCTGTTGTAGAAGTTAAAGAGAAAAGATGTTAATTAAATCCTAGGAGATATATATTTCAACGGTCCTGATGTACGAAGGGACTGTTTTTATAGGGGAGCATTTTATAAAGGTTAGAAAATGCTCTCTTATATTTTTCTGTCTCGTTAAGCAGTCTATGGAATTTCTTAAAAAAGTTCCTGATATGGAAACATTTATTCAAAATTTTAAGTCTATAAACATATATACCAAATCAGGAGGGACTTTGAAGATGAGAAGGTATTTGACTTTATTAATGGTTTTGGGCTTGCTATTAGGTATTATACCCGGATTTTCCGCTGCAGCCCAGGAACAGGTGACTTCGGAAATTACCGTAGAAAAAGCGATTGAGATTGCTAAAGGTTTTTTCCCTATGACTAAAAATTATAACCAATTTGATTCTAATTTTGAGCAAAATGAATACGGGGGTAACTGGTCGCTGCACTGGTATCATGAAAAAGAAGAGGGATCCCTTAATGTGCAGGTAAATGCGACCACCGGAGAGATAGCCGGTTTTAATTATTATAATCCGGCGGATTATTCCGGAACCTTCAGCAATATTCCCAAGGTTTCCCGGTCCGCTGGAGAGAAAATTGCCCGGGATTTTATTCAAAAGGTGGCTCCGTCTAAAACAGGGCAGTTTATTCTGAAAGATAACAATGATTCCTATTATTATGGGGGCGGCCCTATCTTTCATAACTATAATTTCACCCGGACGATCAAGGGCATTGAATACCCGGCCAATACCATTCATGTCACCGTAAACGGGCAAACCGGAGAGGTACGCAGCTTTTACCTTAATTGGGAAGAAATAACCGCTGCTCCGCTTACGCCTAAGCTTACCAGGCAGGATGCGGAGAAGATTTTTACAGAGAAATTTGGCTTTGAATTAAAGTATTTTAAACCCGCCGCGGACGGCAAAACAAGTAAACCTATCAAGACCATATATGAAATCAATAACCCCAGCCGGGTAACCATTGATGCTTTGACCGGAGAGATTGTCCGAGACGGTTATTACGGCATCATTTATGACGGCGGTATGGGAAGAATGGAATTGGCCGAGGAAAAGTCAACGGATTCCGCTCTGGAACCTTTTGAACAAGAGATCGCCGATGAATTAAAGGAGTTGATTCCCCGGGAGAAGGCCATGGAAATTGCGGCTAAGGCCATTAATTTGCCTAAGGATTACCGATTGAATTCTTCTTATCTCAACAGGGATTGGATTTTTCCCGAGCTGCGTATTTGGTCCTTCCACTGGAATATGGAGGACAAAGAACGATATGGATGGGCCGGGGTGGATGTAGATGCCAAAACCGGTAAGATCTTGGGCTTTAATTACGGCCGGTCAGATGGGAAAGACCGCCCTGAACAAAAAACTTTAAAAGTTAAAACTAAAGCTGAAGCAGAAAAAATTGTTAAGAAATATCTCCAGGATAATTATCCGGAAGTGGTAGGCAATCTCCGGGTACAGCCGGAGGCGGACGTACGGCCTTTAGATGCCGAAAAAAATCTGTCCAGCTATTATTTCCGTTATGAGCGTCTGGTGGATGGGATTCCTTTCGGCCAAAACTATGTTTATGCCAACGTAGACAGCTATACCGGGGAAATAGACTCTTTCCAAATTCGTTTTTTAGATGTGCCATTTCCGAAAACTGACAAAGTGCTGGATAAGTCGCAGTTTACCAGTGATTTTCTGGCGGAAAATCAAATGATTTTAGTTTATACCAAGGATGAGAATAAAAATTTACGTTTGGTCTATAAACTGGCCCCGGCGGAAAGTTACCGGTTTGATGCGGAAAGCGGTCAAATGCTGAGTTATAACGGGGAACCCATCCCGGACAAAAAGGACGGGGAAATTAGCGATATCAAAGGCCATTGGGCAGAGGAAGATATTAATACCTTAAAGCGAATGGGACTGCTCTATTACCAAAACAATGTTTACCAACCTGATGCGCCCATGACCCAGGCAGAGATTATTAAGGCATTGGTTAAATCAAGCCACAGTTATCTGACAGATGCCAGGGAAGGCAACTGGTATGAGAATTATTATCGTGAAGCCAAGCGGACCGGATTGATTTTGGAAAATGAGGTTAATCCGGAGGCAGCTTTAACTCGGGAGGAAGTAGCCAAATTTATTGCCCGGACCTTGGTGGGAGATAAAATTGCCCGCTTAAATATTTATCAAGTCCCTTACAAAGATGCTGGTAGGATATCCCAGGGGTATCAAGGTTATATAGCCATTGTATCTGGGCTGGGGATTATGACGGGGGACGGGACTTATTTCCATCCTCAGGATCAGGTAAAAAAGGGCGAGGCTTGTGTTGTCTTGGTACGTTATCTAAAAACAGAAAAATAGGGGCCGG
The DNA here is from genome assembly GCA_012838175.1 of Clostridia bacterium. Lineage (GTDB taxonomy): Bacteria > Bacillota > Dehalobacteriia > Dehalobacteriales > Dehalobacteriaceae > DUPU01. Next base: position 3,890 of record DUPU01000197.1, on the reverse strand, counting down.
TTTCTACATGACCATCCAAAATAATACAAACTAATTTCGTGAAAAAACATAGTATCATCTGATAATTCCCATTTATTCTGGATTAATTTAAAAAAGCATGACGATTTGTCATGCTTTTTTGTTTTTAGAAGCTGATTTTTAATGGAAAAAAATGCATTAATATTAACAAATTATGTATAAAAATTACTCACAATATTACCATTAAATGACAAGATTCCGTGAACTCAGAGGCTATAATTGGGAATGTAATAAAAAATTAATTATGTCAATAAATGGTTATTAGGAAGCGGTGAAGTACGTTCTGCAATTTGGGCACCTAGAGAACGTATGGAGTTAGTGGTGCAACCGGCCTATCTGGGAAACAGATGGGCCTATATTTTTTATGAGGGTGATTACCATAGCTTGGAGAAAGAGTTCCGTTATATTAATTATATTTGCTTTATTATTGGCGGTAGGTTCTATTGGCACCAGCTTGGGGGTTGCTGCGGCTAAACTGATTTCCGGAAAAGCAGATGTGGAAATCAATATTAACGGAGGAGATACAGCCGGGGGCGAATTGGTTTTCCGGGACAGCCAGGGTGAAGACGTACCGTGGTACCCAGGTCTGGAGAAAAAGGGAACAATACGTATCAATAATAATGCCTTTCAGAGAGTTAAAATCCACAGCTTGGGTATGACCATGAAGCTCAATGATCCCGATAAATATGATCTCTTTGCCGATAATATGCATTTCACTATAAAAAAAGGCCGGATTCTGGATTTTGATTCCACACCCCTTTATGAGGGAAAACTAAGGGGCTTTCTCTACCAAGAAAACAATCAGCAGTACACCGGGCTTCCTGTTTCTCTGGTGATTAACAGGTACGATTATCTGGATTTGGAATATGCAGTAACTATGGATTTAGATGCGACAAATGAGATGCAGGGATTAGTCGCTGAATGGGTTTTTACAATCAACATGAACGAAGAAGGGGGAAGTAATTCAAACCGCCCCAAAAGTAACCGCAATAAGGATTCCGGCAGTCAGGCCGATTCCCACCACTGGGCTCATGATTGTATTAAAACTCTTATCGCTCATGGGATTCTCATCCCGGATCCTGACGGTTCGGTGCGGCCGGATGATTTTATTACCAGAGCGGAAACAGCGGATTTGTTAGGAAGAGCTCTTCATCTAAAAGAGCTGAAAGGATCAAAAACCGTCTATCTTGATGACGACCAACTGCCGGAATGGGCCAGGGGTTATATCGCTGCCTGCTATGAAGCCGGGGTGATGGTAGGTTATGAAATGTACCCAGGACGTGAATTCAGACCGGATAAGTTTACCCCTAGAGAAGAGTTATGCTGCGTTTTTGTAAGAGCCTTTAAGAAGGAATTGTCGGGAGATCTGGATCTGACCTTCAACGATACCGGTGATATCTCCGGCTGGGCGCTTAATCATGTAAAAGCAGCGATACAGAATGGGATTATGGAAGGTTACCCGGATAATACCTTCAAACCTAAGCAGCCCATGACCAGGGCGGAAGCCTTTACTATCGTGTGCAAACTCCTGGGCTATCATGTGGAGCATATGTAACCCGAGATTTGTAAAAAAGTGGGTGGATAGTGTGGGTCAAAAACATCTGAAGAAAAAAAGAAGTAAGGGCTTTATAAAAATATGGTGTTTAGTTTTATTTCTTGCCTTGAGTATCATCGGGGTAGGTTACGGGGCTTATTGGGATGAATGTAAAATAATGGGAACTGTTTTTGCCGGAAACATAGACCCTGTTTTTGTAGAAGATATTAAAGTAGATGCTGACGGAGAGGGGCAGGTAACAGCTTTCTTAGACAAAAAAAATATCATGCAGATTTCCATTAAAAATGCCCATGTTGGTGATGTCTATCACATTCAATATAAAGTAGCAAACGAAGGGATTATCCCGGTAAAAGTTAAAACTATTACCTCTGATTCAGATTCCGAAATCCACCTGAAACTAAAAAACCCGGAGGGAATCATAGAAGGTTACGGTGACAGGGAATCTGGGGCTATTACCATAGAAGTGGGGGAAGTAGAACCGGACAGTACTTATCAATGTATGGTTTCGTTTGTTATTAGCCAATGGAATGCCATTGACTAAGGCAGAAATAATAAATGTTTTGGAGGTGAATGAGAGGAAATATAATTAATGCCACATATGCCGCGGATTAATGTGGGAATGGGCACCCACGAATTTTAAAATTAAGGAGGAGAAAAAATGAAAAAGGTAAAGGTATTGGTAGGAATTTTTACTTTGGCTTTAATGTTGATGGGATTGGGATACGCAGCGTGGAACGATCAAGTAGAAGTAACAGCGACAGCTAAAACCGGTATTTTAGATGTAACCCTCACGAGTGCTTCTATTAGAGACGGTGCATATTATGGTGATTTGCAAGCAGAACCGGATACTGATTTTAGGTTATCACATGCATTCACCAGGGGAACAGTAGACTATCCTTATACTGATGATGTGGGCGTTTATAACAGTGGTGATGGTCTTGTAGTAACTTTAGGAAACTTGTATCCGGGCTCAACTATTCGACTCGATGCCAAAGGCATAAACAACAGTACTCTAGCGGTAATTCCCGGCGGCATGGAAGTTGAATTTATTGATGGAAACTATGCTTTATTTGAAGCAATTAAAGCAAAAGTTGAAATTCAGAAAATCGGCGGTCCTAAATTTACAATACAAGATTCTTCGTTTGGAAGACTAACTAATGTGGGCGAAAATTTTGACAGAATGAAATCTCAAATACAAGATAGAACTACAGGTTTAGTTCTTAACCCAGGAGATGAATTTGCTTTTGGTACGGAAGATGATCCCGATGAAGATTGCTTTATTTTTGTAGTTCCCAAAAATCTCGGCAACGAATTTATGAATGAATTTTGTAAATTCAAGATTAAGATTAATTGGGTACAATGGAATGACGCGGCATAATTCCGCTCCTGTTACCAATCCAATCGCATAATAAAACCCGGTAATTTAATTAAGGATAAGCAGGCTGATATCAGCCTGCTTATCCTAATCACTTTAAATTTTAGGGGGTAAACAACATGAAAGTCAAAGCTGTCATAATGATTATAAGCCTTAGCATTTCCTTTTTTCTTATTTCAATTTGTGACGGTGCCTGGCAAAAGGAATTACAAGTGAAAGGTGAAATTGAAACAGGTAAATGGGAAATCACCCCTGACCAAGAGGCTATTGAAACGACTTCTACGGCCGGGTCTGATACAGTGTTTGAATCCCCCTCGCAACTTGTACCGGTGCCTGCATTAGAAACTGAATCTTCAGAAAAGGGCACGGCAATTACATCGGATATGAAGTCCGAACCTAGCTCCGAAACAGAAAAAAAATCGGAACGGGACTCAACATCTGAAACAGACAAGGATCAAAAGCAGGATACGGTCCCTGAAGATGGATTAGAACCTGACCCTGAGCCGGATGTAGAAACAGAAACCACTTCACATCAAGATTCTAAACACGAGGACGAGCCGGCAGCGGAACCGGAGCGGGCATCGGAAACAGAACCTAAATCCGGTTTGATTTCCCCACCGGACTCGGAAACCGAATCTGACCGGGAACCTTCTTTTCACAAATAATAATTAATAAGGTGGAAAATGAATAGGATAAATACCGTTGATTATAAATGCAAATTGAAAAGAACACCAAAAAGGCGAAATATCTTTATAGTTTTGGCAGCTGTTATTGTTTTTTATTTAATGGATAATTTATCCTTTATCCCATTTAGGGGCAAACCTTTGTTTCAATACGGAATAAAGCCGTTACTCCTGCTGGCAGTTACTTATATCATATGGCGTTTTCCCAATCTGCGTCCCGCAGGGAAAATTAGGCTTCATAGCTTTATTAACTCTTTGG